>CAXMPH010000037.1:0-8666 GCA_964195055.1 uncultured Chthoniobacterales bacterium
TGTAGCGCCCGGCCAGGAGGCCCTGAGCGAGGGGGCTGAAGGAAATACAACCGACGCCTTCGTCTTGGAGAACTTCGTCCAGTCCCTCTTCTTCGACCCAGCGGTCGAAAAGGTTGTAGATGGGCTGGTGAAGTAAAAGTGGAACCCCAGCGGAACCAAGGATTTTGGCGGCACGCTTAGTTGTCTTTGGATCGTAGTTGGATATCCCGACATAGAGGGCTTTGCCCGATTGTACGGCAGAGATGAGTGCCCCCATGGTCTCCTCCAGTGGGGTATCGGGATCAGGGCGATGGCTGTAGAAAATATCAACATAGTCGAGACCGAGGCGCTGCAGGCTCTGGTCTAAGCTGGCGAGGAGGTATTTACGGGAGCCCCACTCTCCATAGGGTCCGGGCCACATACGGTAGCCGGCTTTGGTCGAGATAATCAGTTCATCTCGGAAGTTTCTGAGGTCTTGGCTCAAGATACGTCCTAAGGTGCTTTCAGCGGAACCGGGTGGTGGACCGTAATTGTTGGCGAGATCGAAGTGGTTCAGGCCGGCGTCGAAGGAGCGGAGAACCATCTCTCTCGCTTGGGCGGAATCATCGTGGGTGCCAAAGTTATGCCAAAGTCCAAGGGAGAGGACGGGCAGGTGGAGCCCGTTCTGGCCACAGCGGCGGTAGGGCATGGTGTCGTAGCGGGTGGCTGCAGGTGACATTTACCAGCTATCCTAAACCTAAAAAAGGCCGTCTGGCGAACCAGACGACCTTTTGTTGAAGGGACTTAAAATCCCCGCTACCTCTTTAGTAGCGGTAGTGATTTGGCTTGTAGGGACCATCCACCGGAACGTGCATGTAAGCAGCTTGTTCGTCGGTCAGGACGGTCAACTTCACCCCGAGTTTATCCAAGTGAAGACGGGCCACTTCTTCGTCGAGAATTTTTGGCATCAAGTGGATGTTGACGTCATAGTTCTCCCCACGCTCCCACAACTCGAGCTGGGCCAAGACTTGGTTGGTGAATGAAGTGCTCATGACAAAGCTGGGATGGCCTGTGGCACAGCCCAGATTGACCAAACGGCCCTTGGCCAGAATGATGATTGAGCGGCCAGAAGCTTTGAAGGTGTAGCGTTCAACCGCACCAATCTCCGCAGGCTTGATTTCATCCTTGGTCACTCGGCCAGCGGCGACTTCGGTCTCCAACCAGGCGATGTCGATTTCGGTATCGAAATGTCCGATGTTGCAAAGAATGGCATCTTCAGCCATTTCAACCATGTGGTTGCCGAGGATGATGTCGCTGTTGCCGGTAGTGGTGACGAACAGGTTTCCCTCTTTGGCGGCGTCTTCCATGGTGGTGACTTCGAAACCTTCCATGGCGGCCTGGAGGGCGTTGATTGGATCAATCTCTGTGACAATGACGCGGCAGCCATAACGCTGAAGCGAATGAGCGCAGCCCTTGCCGACGTCTCCGTAGCCGCAAACAACGGCTACTTTTCCAGCCAGCATAACGTCGGTGGCACGCTTGATCCCGTCAGCCAAGGATTCGCGGCAACCATAGAGATTGTCGAATTTGCTCTTGGTGGCAGAGTCGTTAACGTTGATCGCGGGAACCTTGAGCTCGCCGGTTTCAACCAACTGTTGCAGGCGGTGAATGCCGGCGGTGGTCTCTTCGCTGATACCCTTGATGTCGACCAAGAGCTCGGGGAACTTCTTGTGAACCATGTCGGTGAGGTCACCGCCATCGTCCAGAATCATGTTCAACGGCTTGCCGGAGGGGAAGTTGATGGTCTGTTCGATGCACCACTCAAACTCTTCCTCTGTCATGCCCTTCCATGCGTAGACAGGGATACCGGCAGCGGCAATGGCCGCAGCAGCGTGGTCTTGGGTACTAAAGATGTTGCAGCTTGACCAGGTGACTTCGGCGCCTAGCTCAATGAGGGTTTCAATCAAGACGGCCGTCTGGATGGTCATGTGCAGACATCCAGCGACGCGTGCTCCAGCGAGAGGCTTGGTTTTGCCATACTTCTCACGCAGGGCCATCAAGCCGGGCATTTCTGTTTCGGCAAGGTCGATTTCTTTACGCCCGAATTCGGCGAGACTGAGGTCGGCGACTTTGGAGTGCGCGACATTGGTGGGTTTAACGGTAGCTGTGCTCATAATTTGGATTTAGTTTGATGTATTAACGGATGTGGTTGTGATTTGGATGAGGTTTTTACTTTAGGCCTGCTTTTCGACGGAGTTGCTTGGCTTTACTGGTGTCTTCCCACGGGGCCCAGCTGAGGCCGGACTTGTAGCCGAAGTGACCGTAGTTGGTCGTTTTTCCGTAGATGGGGCGGAGGAGGTTGAGCTGCTTGACGATATCGGCCGGCTTGAAACTGAAGGTGTCGAGCACCGCCCGCTGAAGCTTGCTCTCACTCACCTTGCTGGTGCCAAAGGTGTCGATGGTGACTGAGACGGGCTTGGGGTAGCCGATGGCGTAGGCGAACTGGATTTCAGCGCGATCTGCCAGACCAGCGGCCACGATGTTTTTGGCAACGAAGCGGCCCATGTAGGCGGCGCTGCGATCGACTTTGGTCGGATCCTTGCCACTGAAGGCACCGCCACCGTGTCGGCCCATCCCTCCGTAGGTGTCTACGATGATTTTGCGTCCGGTCAGTCCGGCGTCACCTTGGGGACCGCCAATGACGAAATTGCCAGTCGGATTGATAAGAAACTGGGTTTTGCTCGTGAGCAGTCGGCTCGGCAAGACTTTCTTAACCAGTTCGTTGGTGATGAACTCCTCGATCTTTTTGTGTTTGATACCCTCAGCGTGCTGGGTGGAGATGACTACCGCGGTGATCTCAGTTGGCTGGCCGTCTACGTAGCGAACCGAAACTTGTGACTTGGCATCCGGGCGGAGCCAGTCGGCTTTTCCGCTCTTGCGGATTTTGGTCAGTCCTCGGCCGAGGCGGTGGGCGAACATGATCGGAGCAGGCATCAGCTCAGGGGTCTCGCTGCAGGCGAAGCCGAACATGAGGCCTTGGTCTCCTGCACCTTGTTCGGAGGTTTTCTTGCCGCTGGCCTTTTTGGCATCGACGCCTTGAGAGATGTCTTGGCTTTGCTGGGTGATCGCCTTGGTGATGAAAACTTTGTCGGCGTGGAAAATGTCGTCGTCATTAACGTAGCCGATGTCGCGAATGGTGCGACGGACGACTTTTTCAAAGTCAAACTCGGCATCGGTGGTAATCTCGCCGGCGAGCATGACGAGGTTGCTCTTAACTAGGGTCTCGCAGGCGACTCGGCTGCGTTTGTCCTGAGTGAGACAGGCGTCGAGAATGGCATCGGAAATGGTGTCGGAAACCTTATCGGGATGGCCTTCGCCAACCGATTCGGAGGAAAATATGTAGTCAGAGATCATGGGTTATGGATATTTAATAACGAAGGAGGTGAGCCACAGGGCAGCTTTCTTCGTGACGCATCAACATATCATGATATTTTGATGCGTCTACTTTAAAATGCCTGGCACCTTAAAAATCCTCAAGCTTCTCTCTGATCCAACCCGCTTGCGTATTCTGCGCTTGCTCGGGGGAGAGGAGCTGACCGTGGCAGAATTGCAGCAGATTCTGGGGATGGGCCAGTCACGAACAAGTGCTCACCTCGCCCAGCTCAAGGCGGAGGGGCTCGTAGCCGACCGACGCGCGGGGAAGAATATTTATTACGCCCGTGCCCGGGCTACCATCTCCGGCGCTCTGATTGAGTTGATCGAACGGGGGGGGAAGGAGCTACCCGAGGCCACCCATGACGACGCCGCCGTCAAGCTGGTCTTGCGCAAAAGGCAGGACAAAGCGGGAGAATATTTTAATCAGTTAGCTGGTAACTTTGGCCGAACTTACGTGCCCGGTCGATCGTGGAGAGCCCTGGCCCACGGGCTCCTGCGCTTGCTTCCGCCCATGGTCATTGCTGATCTGGGGGCCGGCGAGGGAACTTTGTCTCAGCTGCTGGCCCGCACCGCTAAAAAAGTCATCGCGGTTGATAGTTCACCAGCCATGGTGGCCTTCGGCTCAAAACTGGCTTCTGAGCACGGGCTGAAGAATCTGGAATATCGGTTGGGTGAGATAGAGGATCCCCCGATCAAAGCAGGAACGGTCGACCTCGTGCTTTTTAGTCAAGCGCTGCACCATGCCGCCAGCCCAGGCCAGGCCTTGACTGCCGCGCACAAGATACTCAAACCCGGTGGACGGCTGATGATTCTGGACTTGCTCAGTCACTCCTTTGAGCAGGCGAGGACGCTCTACGCCCACGTGTGGCTGGGATTTTCCGAGGTGGAATTGTTGCGCCTGATCGAAAGAGCCGAGTTTCGTGACCCCGAAGTCTCGGTGGTAAGCCGCGAGGTACGTTCACCCCATTTTCAGACTGTTCTAGCTACGGCGATGAAGTAAGCCCAAGAGGAAGGGGAGTGCTCAGATCGTTTTCGAAAGGAATCTCTGGGGCATCGCGCCAGAGGGACTCCAGATCGTAGAAATTACGTTTTTCGGGTTGGAAGATGTGAATGATGATGCCGTGGTAATCAAGGACGACCCATTGGCTGCCAGGGGAACCATCAGCGTGGGCGGTCAGACCTAGATCCTCTCGGAGATTCTCGCGGATGGAGTTGCCGATGGCCTTGAGGTGGGGATCGCTCGTGCCTGAGCAGATAACAAAAAAATCAGCGAAGCTGGAGATCTGGCGGAGGTCGAGGACACGGATGTTTTCCGCTTTTTTGTCCGAAGCGGCGTGTGCTGCCGCCAGGGCGATGGTTTGAGAATCAGATGTCACTCGTAAGATATAGGCCTTTCGCACTGATGTAATCGCACACGGGCCTCGGCGTCAAATAGCGTATGCTTTTACCTACGCTAACGCGGCAGCGAATGTCGGTTGAGGAGATGTCAACAAGACCATGAACCACTGGCCAAGGATGCTCTTTTTTTCCGCTGGGGCGATCCAGTACAGCAATCTCAGCCAATTTTTGGATGGTTTCTGCTTCGTGCCATGTGGAGAACTTTTCCACATTGTCAGCACCGACTAGGAGAATTAGCTCGGCCTTGGGATGGGCGGAGGAAAGTTGGCGGAGAGTGTCCACGGTGTAGCTGGGAGGGGGGCGTCGAAGTTCCTCATCCGAACTTTCGAGAATTTCCTCTCCCTCGAGGGCCAACCTCAACATGGACAGACGGTCCTCTGCCGTGGTGGGGACACTCTCCATCTTGTGCGGGGAAATGTTGGCGGGGATAAAAATCACTCGGTGCAAGTTGAGTTGTTCCGCTGCCGTACGAGCCAGAATGAGGTGCCCGTGATGGATGGGGTCGAAGCTGCCGCCGTAGATGCCGAGACGCATAAATAAACCTTAGTTAAAGGATTTGATCAGCCCAAGCGCGGGAGTGAAGCGCCGGCCCCCAGATTTAATGGGAGGTCAAGGAGGTGTCGCCGGAGGAGATCAAGGGCGGCTGAGGTGACCATGTATTTGAAGGTCGGGCGATCGACGGGGAAGTGGCAGCACCGGACGATGGTGGGGGTACCTTTCCTAGCTAAGCCGATGAAAACGGTACCGACGGGCTTGTTCTTCGAGCCTCCACTGGGCCCCGCGATACCAGTGGTGGAGAGAGCGCAATCGCTAGCGGCCGCCCGGCGGGCGCCTTCGGCCATGGCGGCAGCAACCGGTTCACTGACTGCCCCATGGAGGGTAAGGAGATCGGAGGGAACCTCGAGGGAACTGCGCTTGGCCTCGTTGGCGTAGGTGACATAACCCGCGTGGAAAATGGCGGAGGCTCCGGGAACATTGGTGATCCGGTTGGCGAGGGATCCGCCGGTGCAGGATTCGCCAGTGGCGAGGGTGAGGGACTTTTCTTGGAGGAGGGCCGCCACGGTGTTTTCCAGCGGGATGCCCCGAGAGTAAATCCATTCTCCCAACTGACCGAGAATAGAAGGCTCGACCTCGTCAAGGACGGCGGGTGATCCGATGAGGCGGAAGTCGACCTCGGAAGGCCGGGCACAGTACCCGACCTCAAGGTCGACTCGGGCGTCGAGCTTTTGCCCGATCTGCGCTTCAACCTGGCTTTCTCCAATCCCGGTCAGGCGGTAAATACGGCATTCCTTGTCCTCTGTCTGAGGAAGGGTCAGCCGTAACTTGGGCAGGACGGAGTCTCTTACCATGGGATGGAGTTCGCGAGGCGGTCCGGGGAGAAGAAAAAGGTGCTGGGTCCGGCGTGGACCAAGGGTCGCGGGAGGAAAGTAGAGCCCAGGAGCGGTGCCGTGGGTGTTGGGCAAGACTTCGGCGCCGAGGGGAACCATGGCTTGGCGGCTGACATTTTCGGCCATGAGCAGTCCTCGGCGGGCAAAGCGCTCCCGAATATCCTCAAGAATTTTTTGGTCCAGTTGCAGCGGCCGTCGGAGAAGTTGAGCGGCCGCGTCTCGGGTCAGGTCGTCACTGGTTGGTCCCAGCCCACCGGTAATAATAACGATCTCCGCGCGCCCGAGGGCGTCATCGAGGGCCGCGCCCACTGCGGGTCCATCAGGAACGCAAACCTGACGGGCGACCTTGATGCCTAGGGGAGCAAGTTCCCCGGCCAAATGAGCTAAATGTTTGTTTTGGACCAGTCCGAGAAGGAGCTCTGTCCCGGTGTTGATGACCTCGGCTTGCATCAGGTGTGGCAGAGGAGGTGGCTCCATTTTTTGACGCAAGCGTGGAGAGAAGAATGATTGCTCCGGTGGTAGACGTAGAGGAGGTTGGCGAGGATGCGGACGAGGATCTGTCGGGGTCCGGCCGGCGCAAGATGCCACTCTTCGAGTTGCTGATCTTGGCGGCGCAAGATTTCCTCGCAATCACTCCGGGTGAGGACGCGGCCGTGGTGGTAAGGGTCAAAGAGAATATCTCCGTGGCGGGCGAGAAAGTGGCCCGGAAGGCTGATGCCCTCGACTTTTATCCCCGCCCTCTGGCCCACCATGATGTAGACGAGGGTCAGGCTGATGGGAATTCCCTGGCGGGAGTCGAGGACGCAGGGAAGGAGAGAATTGCGATGATTGTAATAGTCGTCCACGTTGCCGCGAAAAACGAGTTCACTGCCGAAGAAATCGGTCATGATATCTACGCGCTGACGGTCGCCATTGCCTTGGCAGTGGCTCAAGCGACGGGCTAACTCGGTCCCCCAGCCATCGAGACGCTGGCGGTAGGCGGCCGCCTCGAAGTCGCGGAGGAGGGCAGCGGAAAGGAGCCAGCAGGCCTCCTCGAGGTCCGAGTCATCGCCAAACACAGGACAAAGGGCCTCAAATCTTTTCTGAGCCTCTTTTTGCACCATTTCGTGGAGAACATCTCGGGCATGAAGGGCTGCCGCGGGGTTATCGCAATCGGCGAGGTCCCTCAGGTCAGCGAGGGTGGTACCATCCTCATGGCTGAGTTGTTCTTTGACCAGTCGTACCGTTTGCTCGTCATCATCGGCGAGGAGACGGAGGAGGGCTTGTTTTTGAGGGTGCATAAGGCTTCCGTGAATTAAGCAGAGCCTGACGGGAAGGCAAGCTGGCGGCTTGTCTTGGTCGTGGTGTTGCCTAAGAATGTCCGTTCATGAAAAAGTCCGGTTGTGTCCTTTTGGCTGTTTTTATCGCCCTGTGCGGAAGTTTGTTTTTCAACCTTCTTCTCATCGGTTTCCTAGGGGCGGGTGAGGCGGAAAGTGTCACCTCTGGGAGCGTGGGGCAGCCACTCAAGGAAGTGGTTTTGGAGCAAGGAGCCGTTGGCGCTGGAAAAATCGCGGTCATTCCCATCCAGGGGGTCATCCAAAGCAATGATCAGAGCGAGTGGGGCTCCTCCATGGTCGATGATATCAAGAATGCCCTGCGGGTGGCTTTGGAGGATGATGAGGTCAAGGCAGTGGTCTTGGCCATAGACTCTCCGGGGGGCGAAGTCACCGCATCAGATATCATTTATCATGAGGTTCTCAAGGTGCAGCGAGAGAAGCCAGTGGTGGTGGCGATGAGCTCATTGGCCGCCTCCGGAGCTTATTACATTGCCTGTGCTGCCGACTGGATCGTGGCCAATGATACCACTTTCACTGGCAGCATCGGGGTGATCATCCAATCCCTCAACTACCAAGGGCTTTTCGACAAAGTCGGGCTTGATGCGGTGGTTTTTAAGAGCGGAAAGTTTAAGGACATGCTGAGTGGATCCCGCCCGATTACCCCAGAGGAGCAGCGTTATGTGGAAGGTATGGTGCAGCAGGTCTATCTCAAGTTTTTGGATATCGTGGCCCAAGCCCGCGATCTGCCCGCGGAGGAACTTCGTCAGGGTCTGGCCGATGGTCGTATTTTGACCGGCCGAGATGCTCAGGAGGCAGGGCTGGTTGATCAGCTTGGCTATCTCGAGGACGCTTTCGCTATGGCTCGGGATCTTGCCAAAGCGCCAGAGGCTGAGGTCATCCGTTATGAGCAAGGGATGAACTTCCAGCGCCTGCTGCGGTTCTTGTCCGCGGGGATGCAGGCGAAGGTTGAACTGCAGTTAGGTTCTTCTCCCGTCTTCCGGATGCAGCCGGGGCGAGCTTACTTGCTGCCTGAATTCTACGCGTGGTGAGTAGTGGGTTCTTTTGGCTGGTCTTTGTTCTGACCATTCTCGTCGCGGTATCACTCCGATTTTACCTGCCTTTGGCCCGACTGGTTCTGGTGCAGCAGCAGGGCCGAGTCGGTTCTTGGTGG
>CAXMPH010000038.1:0-8510 GCA_964195055.1 uncultured Chthoniobacterales bacterium
ATTCCCCCTCAAACCTCCGACGCCTTGATGAAAATGAAACGCCCCCGCGGAGAGGCAGTAGGCCGCCGCGGTCTCGCTCCGCAGGACATGCTGTCCCAAGTCGACCGAGATAAAGCCAGCATGGTGGGCTACCTCCATTTCAGATGGGGTCCAGTCTCCCTCTGGCCCGATAGCGAAGGTGACCTCCTCGGTCTCCCCGACAAAAGCTTCACCCAAGCTCCTCCCTCCAGGATGGAGAGAGGGAACAAGGCGAAGACCCTCGGGAACCGAAGCAAAAGCCTGAGGAGGAGAAACAAGCGCCCGAATTTCTGGGAGGACGAGATGTCCACACTGCTTAGCTGCCTCGACCGAGACCTGAACCCATTTGGCGCGGCGCTTCTCCGCATCTTTTCCCACCAGCTTGACCACACTACGGGCTGCCGCCACCGGACGGATGGAGGCCGCCCCCAGTTCGGTGGCCTTCTGCACCAGCCAGTCAAAACGATCATTCTTGATCAGGGCCACCAGAAGATGGATGCCCGGCCGAGGACGTTGCTCGGTCCACTGGCGCAAAATCCGAGCGCTCAGGCCTCGCTTACTCACCGCCACCACTCGGCAAGTCGCGGCTCGGCCCGTCCCATCAAAAATCTCCACCTCGTCATCAGGCCCTAGCCGTAGCACTCGGGCAGCATGCCGCGATTCCGAGGCAGGAAACTCCACCACACCCTCCCCTGAGGGAAAGACTGGAACAAAAAAGCGGGCCATCTTTTCTCAGGCCACCTCTTTGAAGCGGCGGAGGGTCTCGTCCCGTTCTCTTCCATGATGAACCATGGGCAGGGGGTAGCCGGGAGCGAGGAGACGCTCGTCTTCCGGTGCCGCAAAAAACTTTTGCGGAGGGAGTCCGGCCAATTCTGGAACCCAGCGATGAACGTAGGCTCCCTCAGGATCAAAACGCTTGGACTGGCTCCATGGGTTCTGGATTCGAAAATAAGGAGCGGCATCAGCTCCTGTTCCCGCACTCCACTGCCAGCCCCCATTGTTGCTTGCGATTTCGCCATCAAGAAGCCTCTGCATGAAATACTGCTCACCCATTCGCCAATCGAGATGAAGATCCTTGGTCAAGAACATGGCGGTGATCATCCGTGAACGGTTGTGCATGTAGCCGGTGGCATTCAATTGCCGCATCGCGGCATCGACGATGGGAAAACCGGTTCTTCCCTCGCACCATGCCGCGTACTTGGCTTCGTCATGATCCCAGACCATACCGCGGTATTTCGGACTGAACTCATGCTCCAGCACCTCGGGATAATGCCAAAGGATCTGGAAATAAAATTCTCGCCAGGCCAGTTCCGCCACGAACTTCCACACGTTATTGCGTCCCTCCGCATCGCCCTCCTCCGCCGCCGCCTTAGATTTCTGGTAGAGCTCCCGAATGGAGAGAAGCCCGTGGCGCAAATCCTGGGACAGTCTCGATGTTCCATCCTCTCCCATGAGGTCGCGGGTCTCCCCATAGCTCTGAACCGGGCCGGATAAAAACTTTTTCATCCTCTCCCGAGCCGCCCTCTCTCCCGCTTCCACCCCACCGGAAAATTCGATTAGCCCCCAGTGGCTCGGAGTGGGTAGGGGGTCGCTAGGAATCTCCGAAGGAGTAGACAGCCTTTTCAACTTTGCCCCGACCTCCGGCTTCTCCAGCTTGGCCCAGGCACGTGAGTAGGGGGTAAAAACACGAAAATTGCCACCCGCGCCAGTTTTGACCTCATCCCTTTCATGCACCGCCACGTCCTTGAAGAGTCGTAAGGTGCGCCCCTCTGCTGCCAAAGCCGCCACTAATTTTTCCTCGGTCAGGCGCCCCTGTGGATCGGGGTCGCGGTTAGCGAAAATGGTCTCGGCGTTCAGCTCCCGGGCCAACTTGACCAGCTCCTCAATCGCCGCGCCCTGACGCACGACCAAGCGGCTTCCGATCGACCGTAAATTCCCGTCCAGGGAAGCGAGGGAACCACAGAGAAATGTTTGGCGTGGAGCCCCGGTCCACTGGTGCTGGCCTTGCCACTGGCTGACCACGTAGAGAGGAACGACCATTTCTGCCTCGGCGGCGGCGGCGGCCAAGGCGGTATTGTCGGTGAGCCGCAGGTCTCTCCGGAACCAGTGGATGGCGATCTTCATGCCCTAGATAATGCCCTCCCGCCCGCTTTGAATCCAGCAATCGATGCCAAGGACTTATCCCAAGCAAGACCTTCCCGTGGTAGAACTAAGGCCACGCAACCAAGTATTTCGCCTCATGGGACCGCCGAATCACCCCCCTCGATCTCTTGTTCTGGGTTCGCCCAATCTCGACATCCCGCAACTCTGCCGCAAGAATCCTCCCCATTGAGCACGACCAAACCGCTCCTGATTATTGCCGGCAATGGACGCTATCCCTTCCAACTGGCTCAAGCCGCCCGCCGCAGCGGGGTGCCGCGTATTTTCGCCGCCGCCTTCGAGAACGAAACCGACCCCTCTCTCGCCGACCACGTCGATGACCTCCGCTGGCTCAAAGTAGGCCAGATCGGGAAGCTTCTCGCTTACGCCCGTGAGCGTGGGGTTAGCCAGGCTATGATGGCGGGACAGATCGCCCCGAAAAATCTTTTCGATCTACGGCCCGACTTCGCCGCCCTGCTCATTCTAGCCAAGCTGAAAGAGCGCAATGCCGAGACCCTTTTCGGTGCGGTGGCGGAGGCCCTAGCCAAGGAAGGAGTACAGCTTCTCCCCGCCACCACCTTCCTCGAAGATGCCCTCGCCCCCCAGGGTCATTTCGCTGGCCCAGCCCCGCGCCGACGAGCCCACCAGGATGTGGCCTTTGGCCTCCAGATCGCCAAAGAAGTCAGCCGCCTCGACATCGGGCAGACCGTGGTGGTTCGCAATGGCACCGTCTTGGCGGTGGAAGCCTTCGAGGGCACCAACGAGGCAATTAAGCGCGGAGCCTTACTGGGACGGAGCCAGGCGGTTGCCGTCAAAGTTTCCAAACCCAATCAAGATTTCCGCTTCGACGTTCCGGTCATCGGCCCCCTCACCCTCGAAGTCGGCGCCGAAGCTGGCCTCTCCGTTTTGGCGGTGGAAGCTGGCCGCACCCTCCTCATCGAACCCGATCGCCTCCGCCAGCTGGCCGAGGAACACAAAATCTCCCTACTGGGCATTCAACCATGACAAAAAAACTTCGTGCCGGGGTTGTCGGGGTCGGCAGCATGGGCCTGAACCACGCCCGTATTTACCACGACTTAGATCAGGCCGAACTCACCGCCGTCTACGACGCCAACTCCTCTACGGCGGAGCGGGTGGTCCGCAAATACGGAGGCACGGTGGCCACCTCGATTGAAGAAGTCATCGATCTCTGCGATGCCGTCTCCGTCGCCGCCCCGACCCACCTACACCACCAGATCACGATGGAGCTTCTCCGGGCCGGACGCCACGTCCTCGTGGAAAAACCAATCACGGAAAATCCGGTCCACGCGGCAGAGATGGTCGATCTGGCCCGTCAGCAAGGCCTCATTCTCCAAGTCGGTCACATCGAGCGATTCAACCCCGCTCTGACCGCCCTCGAAGAACACCTCAACCGCCCCCGCTTCCTCGAAGTGACCCGCCTCTCTCCCTACCCCGGACGCAGTCTCGAAATCGGGGTGGTCCTTGATGTCATGATCCATGACCTCGAAATCATCCTGCACCTCGTGCGCTCGCCCGTCACCCACGTCGACGCGGTCGGGGTGGCCGTGCTGAGCAAGGGAGAAGACATCGCCAGCGTCCGCCTCCACTTTGCCAACGGCTGTGTCGCCAACCTCACGGCCAGCCGGATCAGCATGAAGAAAATGCGAGAGATTCGCCTCTTTCAGGAGGATGCCTACCTCTCGCTCAACTACCAGAAGCAGAGCGGAAAAATGTATTGCCTGAAAGACGGCAAGATCGTCCGGGAGCGGGTCAAGATCGACAAAGGTGAACCCCTGCTACGTCAACTCCGCAGTTTCCTTGAGTGTGCCCAGGCCGGGTCCCAGCCCAAAGTGGGCGGGGTCGAGGCAACCGCAGCTCTTGAGCTCGCGGTGCAGATCACCCGCCAAATCACGGAGCGCGCTCCCCAGCGTGAGGTGTCCCCACCATGCGACTCTTCGTTGTAGCTGGAGAGACGAGCGGCGACACCCACGCGGCCGCCCTCCTGGCTGAGTTGCAAATCCTGCAGCCTGACCTCCACCTCTCCGGTCTGGGGGGCCCCAAGCTCCACGCCCTTTCCCATGAAGTCGAAGACTGGACCGACCAAGCTGCCGTAGTCGGCCTATGGGACGTGCTCTGCCATTATGGCTGGTTCCGCAAAAAGTTTCACCAGACCCTCGCTCGGATCGCCTCAGAAAAGCCCGACGCCGTCCTCTTGGTTGACTACCCGGGGTTCAATCTTCGCCTAGCCAAGGCCCTCCAACCCCACCGCCCCCGCACCCGCCTGCTTTATTATATCAGTCCTCAGGTCTGGGCTTGGAACCGAGGACGTCTCCCCATGATGGCCCGCTGCCTCGACCGCATGTTCTGCATATTTCCCTTCGAGAAAGATCTCTACCGAGAATCGGGGCTGCCCACCGACTTCGTCGGCCACCCCATGACGACCAATCTGGTGACGGTGGGAGATGAGCCACGACAAGCGGACCTCCTCGCCCTCCTTCCCGGCAGCCGAGGTCGCGAGGTGAAGAAGATTTTTCCCCTCCTCCTTGAGGCCGCTGGGGAAGTGCAGGCACGGCGGCCCCAAACTATCTTGGCCACTTCCGCGGCTTCTCCCAAGCTGCAGGTCCTCATGCGCGATCTGGTGAGAAGGAGCGGCATGGTCTGCCAGGTCGGATTGCACAATGCCCGAGAGCTGATGCAGACCGCCGGGGCCGGTCTGGTTGCCTCCGGCACCGCCACCCTCGAGGCGGCCCTGTGCGGGTTGCCCTACGCCTTGGTCTACAAGGTGGCCCCCCTCACCTATCTGATGGGTCGCCTCCTTATCCGTGTTCCCTACTTGGGCATGGCCAACATCCTCGCAGATCGTCCCATCATCAAAGAGTTCATCCAGGGCGAAGCGACAACGGAGTCTTTGTCGACCGAGGCCCTGCGCCTGCTCAACCACGCCGAGGACCGGGCCCGGCTGCGCTCTGATTTTTTATTGGTCCGGGAGAAGTTAATCGCCCCCACCACCATCTCTCCCGCCGAGGCAGTGCGGGATGCCTTGACTTAACCCAAGCCTCTCCCTACTGCCGAGCCCTTTGAGAGAGGCAGCACCCCTCACTCGCCCATTTCTCAAGATATAACTCACTACCCATACGATTTTTTTTGGAACTGGGTGCCATATCAACGACTCCGTCCAGAGGGCAATATCTTCGCTGGTCAAAAGTGACACGGATGGGAATAGTAGAAATCGAGGGTCGTGGGGACGATGCCGCAACCATTATGGATCCAGCGATAACCGACAACATTGACTGCCTCGAGCAGGGAATGAGACTTCTGGAGAAATTACCGCCTCACCTCTACACCGCCAAGTGCCAAGCTGTGCCTGGGGCTTCGGTCGGTCATCACCTCCGCCACAATATTGACCATTACACCAACTTCCTCGCCCAGGTCCGGTCCGGCACCATCGAATACGACACCCGCGACCGCAACCCAAGTATTGAGACCGACCCGGAGGTAGCCCGGGAGCATCTGGGGTCGATCACCCAAGGCCTGAGAGCCTTATCAAATGAAGATCTGGATCTTCCCCTTCAGGTCATGGTGAAGTCCGGAACGGGTGAATTCTCTAGCTTATCATCTAGGCGTCGGGAACTGCAGTTCCTTCTTAGCCATACCATCCACCACTATGCCATCATGGCCGTCCTCTGCCGACTCCACCAGGTAGAGCCGGATCATGATTTTGGGGTTGCCCCATCAACCCTCGAATTTCGGCAGCGGGCTAAGGCTCTTCTCTAGCCATGTGCACCCTGAGTTGGTGCGCCCGCCCTTCCTCGGGCTATCACCTGTTCTTCAACCGGGATGAACTGCGTCAGCGTCAGCCCGCCACTCCACCAGAGATTATCCATGGTGAATCTCGATCTTTCGTCTGTGCCGGGGATGGTCGTGCCGGCGGTACCTGGTTACTGACCAATGATGGAGGACTGACCATCGCCATCCTCAACCACTACGCTGCCACCGCTAGCAAACCGGTCGGACCACCAGGCGAGAGCCGGGGCAAGCTGGTCATGGCCCTGGCCGAGTGCGCCAACATCGCGGAATTTCGGGAGCATATGGGCACCCTCCAGCCAGATGGAATCTACCGACCATTCCTGCTCTTTGCTATTGAGCGCGACCTCGGCTCCTCCCTCTGGTGTTGGGATGGCGAGCGATGCCATGAGAAGATGCCCCCCCATCCGGCCATCCTCACCACCTCCTCGTTTCGCTCCGAGGAAGTTAGGCAGCACCGCCAGGGCCTCCGGCAAAGGCTGGCCACCAACCTAGAGGCGAGCGACCTCGGCAGAATGCATCAGTTCCACGATCCCGCAAAACCGGCTCACTCGATTAGAATGAGGCGGGACGACGCCATGACGGTGGCACTCTGTCAGCTAGAAGTCAGCCCGGACCAAGCTTGCTATCGCTACCGGGCAGAGTCGGCCGAGCACCTCAACCTCGGGCTGGTGGCAGAGGTTTGTCTTCCCCTCATCGAGGCCGGTTCATGAGTGCAAAACTTTACCGTCCGTTTGATACCTCGCTGGTCATTCCCGACAACGGCCTGCGCCAGAGTTACCGCCTAGTCCAACCCCTGATCGAGTACGCCTTCGGATTTCACGAGATCCAGAAGATCTACAACTTTGCCAAGGGACGGCCCCCGGCAGAGTTCGCCCAGCGTTGCCTCGACTACAACCGCGTCTGCTGGAGCATGACGGAGGAAGACTTGGCCCAATTGCAAGCGATCAACGGCCCCCTCGTGATCAATTGCAACCATCCCTTCGGAGGTGCCGATGCCCTGTCCCTCATTCCCCTGATGGAAAAGCTGCGACCTGGAGGATGGCGCTTGTTTGCCAATTTTGCGGTCTGCCGTATTCCCGAGCTCCGCCCCTACTCCATCCCGGTCGACCCCCTCGGGGGCAAGAAGGCCCTCTCCCAAAACCGCCAGGGAATGGCCCAAGGTCTGCGCTTCCTCCGCGAGGGCGGGCTTTTGGCATCATTCTCAGCTGGTCGAGTATCGCACCTCGACCCGGAATCCCATGCCCCCGTCGATCGGGCATGGACGGGACACACCTACCGCTTGGCCGAAAGCGCCGGAGCCACCATCGTTACCCTCCACATCCCGGGTCAGAACAGCGACCGCTTCCTCAAGGTCCCTCCCCGATGGAGCCGCCTGCGCGCCCTCATGCTCTGTCACGAAATTTGCCACCCCACGACAGAAAAAGTCCAACTTCGCCTCGCCGAGGTCATCAAGGCAGAAGATGTGACCAAGCTCGGCCGGAGCAAAAACCCCTCCGCCCGTCTCCGCGCGCACTGCTTCCTCCGAGCGGACGAGGACCTGCCTAGGCCGGCCACGAGGCAGGGTGGGGCAGATTCCGCCCCATCTTCCGAGCCAGCGGAGAATCTCGCCGACGTCTTTGGGGAATTTGCTAGGGCCAGCAGCATCCTCAAAATCTCCGGTCGGGATGTCCTCCTCTTCCAAGGATCCGACGCCCCCGCCGCCGTCATGAACGAAATCGGCCGATGCCGGGAGATCACCTTCCGAGCTGCCGGACAGGGAGTGGGGAGCAATTTGGACCTGACCCCCGAAGATCCCTACTACCATCATCTGGTGGTCTGGGATCAGAGCACCCGCGAACTGGTCGGTGCCTATCGCATGGGCAAGGTGCAAGACATCATGGCTGCGCTCGGTCCGCAGGGACTCTACTTGGATCATGTCTTTAAGATCGATCCCACGCTCTATCAGAAAATCGGCAATGCCTTCGAACTGAGCCGCTCCTTTATCGTCCCAAAATTTCAGCGTGACAACCGTGCCTTGGGTGCATTGTGGCGTGGTCTGGGAGAGGGGGCCAAGCGCCACCAGTGTGGAACCTTCTTCGGTTCGGTCACCATCTCAAACGACCATCATCCCGCCAGCCGAGCCATTTTGGTGGAGCACCTGCGCCGCAACTACGGCGACGATGAAGAGTTTACCGCGCTGGTCCGTGCCCGAAACCCTTTCCATCCCTCAACCCGGTACCATCGGCTGGTCGGTCAGGCCTACGAGAAGGAGAAGATCGACGCCCTCGCGCCACTCATCGAGCGGATTGAAAACCAGCAGCGGGGCATCCCTCCCCTCATGCGCTACTACTGCACCCTCGGAGCAAAATTCCTCGCCTACCATGTCGAGCCCACCTTCCGCGACGCCCTCTACTGCTTGCTCCGAGTTGATCTCCAGACGATAGAGCAGAGGTACCGCCGTCGCTTCCTTGGAACCTAATTAAGGCGCAAGCGCCATCCCTCCCCAGATACAGGCAGGAGGGATTTGGCCCTCTCGCCCAGCTTTAAGAACGTCCGAGTCCTCTGGA
>CAXMPH010000039.1:0-5785 GCA_964195055.1 uncultured Chthoniobacterales bacterium
GCTGGTCGAGGAGGAGAGCCATTGAGGTGATTTCGGCCAATTGGTATTCCCCGGTGCTGAGGTCCAGCCAGGCCAGGCCGTAGGATTTTTTTCCGGGACAGACGGCCGCGAGATAATTGTGCTGATTTTCGGTGAGTCCGAAATCATCGAGGGTCCCTGCACTAACGATCCGGGCAATTTCGCGACGGACCAGTTTCCCTGGAGTGACCTCACCAACTTGGTCGCAGATGGCAACCCGCTTACCTGCCTCGACCAGTTTGGCGACGTAGGTGCGCGCGCTATGGTGCGGCACCCCACACATGGGGGTGTCTCCCCGTTTGGTTAAGGCAAGGTTGAGAAGACTTGAGGCTTCTCGGGCATCGTCGAAGAACATTTCGTAGAAGTCTCCGAGGCGGAAGAGAAGTAGGGTGTTGGGAGGAAGCTCGCGCCTGATTTCCTGATATTGGCGCATCATAGGAGTGAGCTTTGGCAGAGACATGGTTTGAATTTATAGGGCGAGAGAGGTGAAAGCGGAATCGAAAGATCAGGCAGACCTCGCCCAAACTATTATTAGGGAGAACCGATTGGGCCTGAGAGTGGGAGAGGGGATGGCCGTTATTTTGAGATTAAAGGAGAGGCAGATTGAGACACTGCTTTGGCTTGTTTGAGTCGCTGCCAGCGCGCGGCCCGCAGAACAATAGGAGACGCCACAGAGCTTAGATGCCTGTCACTCGCAGGATAAATAGAAGACTTCTCTTCGTTTTTTATGTTCTGACCCAGCAGCTGAACTCAGCGGGCGGGGTTGGCTGTCCGCGGAAGGGATTTGTTCTGAAATTATTTACTTTTCTGATGGTGCTTCTGCCGCAGTTTTTTACCCGTGTCGTACGAGAGGTAAGATGCCAATCGCAGGATGGCGGACATGGTGCGGATGCAGCTGGCGAAGGTGGGTCCTTCCAGAGGTATCCAGCGGATGACTTAAAGGATTAAAATTTCAAAAACGATGTGCTCAATCCCAAGGGCAAAACTTACCATGGCTGCTTTTCCCTTTAATCGTTATTTATTTTGCGGGTCGGCTCCGCCAGCTGAAGATTTTACATGCCATCACTAGGGGCAAACTCTATCTCAACTGTTATTTCGCGGCGAATGACGCTTTCACCGCCCTCAATTCCGAGGTCAGGTGCTGAGGATTTTTCGGCATCGGCCATCATCATATGGGAGCGGAGAGCCGGCCGGTGGCTGGGGGAGGGGTCGGTGGCATTAATCGAATGGATGGCGGTCTGCTTCAGCTTGAGAGCCGCGAGAAGGGTGGCGGCCTGTCCTTGGGCGTCTTGGGCGGCGAGGGTAAGAGCTTCGTCCTCGGCGGTCCGCCGAGCCTCTTCGGTAGGTTCGGTGAGCAAACTTGACAGGGAATTTGCGCCGAGTTTGAGGGCCAAGGATATGATCCTTCCAGCGTCCTCTACTGGGGCAGAAAAAGTGATATGGAGACGTCCGATGTAGCCGGTGATTTTAGGGGGCTGCGGTTTCGTGCCGGGTTTTGTCTCGTGATACTGAAACTGAGGGTTGAGATTGATCGAGGTTGTTCGGAGGCGCTGGACATCTTCTTTCTTCAAGGCAGCCATCCCCGTGGCCGAACGGCCCGAGATGTCGGCGCGGACTTGGGCATCGTCTGGGCCGGCTGACTCGAAACCAAGTTGAACTACTGCGAGGGTGTTCTCGATGCGGACTTCGCCGCTTCCCTTAACCGTGAGCAACGAGGGGGTGGAACTGAGCTGATCCTGAGCCGGCAGGGTAGCGGCAACGAAGAGGGCAATGATGGTGAAGAAGTTTTTTTTCATGGACCTTAGGGTTTGGTCGTGGGCAAGTCTGGGCGTCGGTGGCGCTGGCGTCCACGGCGTCGGGCGAGGGCGCGCATATCGACGGCGACATCGTCTTTCTCGTAAATCTCACGCCCGATGAGGTGCTCCACGATATCTTCGATGGAGACAACTCCGACGAAACCTCCGTATTCATCGACCACCGCAGCCAATTGTTGGTTGGCGGAAAGGAGAGTCTGGAGGGCGCTGGCCGCAGTAGCCATTTCAGGGACGAATGAGACCGGTTGCTGCAGCTCCTTAATCGTCCGATGACCAAGGCCGGTAGCGATGCTGTGTAGAATATCTCGCCGACGAGCGAGGCCGGTGACTTCATCCATGTTGTCGGCATGGACCGGCATTCGACTGAAGCGGATGGAAGGGTGCTCCGTCAGGACATGGGAGGCCGTCTGGTCTTCTTCGAGGGCAACAACCACATTACGTGGGGTCAGGATATCGACCACCCGGGTGGAGGAAAGGCTAAGGGCATTGTGAATGAGGTCGCGTTCGCCACCCGTGAGAGTTCCTTCCCTCGCACCTTTTTCGGCGAGGAGGACAATCTCTCGGTCTGATGAGTTAGGCTCGGGTTTGTGGCGGAGGATAATCCGAACCAAAATATTGGTCAGGTTAGTCAGTGGGCGCAGAATAGCTCTGAGCCAGTAGAGGAAAAAAGCCGCGTTTTTTTGGATGCTAGAGCGGTAGGCAACCCCGAGATTTTTTGGAATAACTTCGGCTAGAATGAGGATTCCCAAGGTCATCAAGCCGGAAACGATACCGAGGGAAGCTTCGCCGAATAACTTGGTGGCGATCCCTCCCACGGTGACGGCACCTAAGGTGTTGGCAATGGTGTTGAGGGTTAAAATAGAGGAAATGGTTTCCTCCATGTGGTTACGGGAGTCCTCAAAGAGGCGCCCTCGGTGAGGGTATTTTTCCTTCAGTACTTCGACCTCAGCTGTGGTAGTGCTGAGAAACATGGCCTCTAAGAGGGAACAAATGAACGAAATGCCAATGGTGAAAACCACGGCGAGGACAAAGGGTGTCATGTAACGTTTCTATACTAGGGCGAGATAGGGATGGCTGCAACGGTTTGCGCCTCTACTTTGGCAATTTAGTATAATATTTTAAAATAAATAAATATATTTAAAATATTAATAAAAGTAACTCATCGTGTCTATTTTTTCCAAATCCGTCTTGCTTAGGCCATCCAGCTTTTGAACCAAGAGCGCGCGATACGGCGGCGCTGGGACCCTAACTTGGCATGGCTCCAGAGCAGGCGGTAGAGGCCGTCGGCTCGCAGCTTGCGGTAGACCCGGCGGCGGACTTGGCTAGAGTTTATCTGCTTTAGCTTATGAAAGATGGACATAGCGCCGTCGACCATTTGCCAGTGCAGTAGTTGTTGCAGTCGGGGGTCATCTTCCAGCGGGGCGGCCAGTTCTCTCATTCCTCGCGCGATCGTGGCGAAGCTCCTGATCTCACCCTCAAGACTTTTGTCCTTGGCATCCGTGGCCAACTCTCGGAGAGGTTTCCGGTAGAAATATCCTGGGAAGGGATCATAGGCTACCCTCTGCGCTTCCACAAACGCGCTGGTTGTCCAGAGGACATCCTCATGCCCGTCGGTTTCCGGGATGAAACGCAGCTTGTGGCGTTTGATGAAGTCGCTTCGGTACAAATGCATCCACACCATGTGGAGCAAGCTCTGGTCGGCCAAACGTCGGCGCAACACCTCACGACCCGGCATAACTTCAGCAGAAAGGTTGTCGCTATAGATGGAGCGATCTTGCTGGCGACCTTCGTAGTGGAACATGGCATTGCCGTGAGCCATATCGAGATTGTTGCTGCGGGCAAGCTCCAGCAGTTGAGTGTAGTAGTTGGGTTCAATCCAGTCGTCTGCATCGACAAAACCCACATACTCCCCGCTGATGTTGTCCAAGCCAGTATTGCGGGCCAAGGACGGTCCTCCGTTGACCTGGCGAATGACTCGGAGTTGAGGATATCGGGCAGCGTAGCCGGCGAGGATGGCTGGAGATTGGTCGGTTGAGCCATCGTCTACGCAAAGAATTTCCAGCCCATCTAGGGTTTGGCTGGTCAGGCTATCGAGGCAGCGCTCCAAGAAGGTGGCTACGTTGTAGACCGGGACAATCAGGCTGAGAATTGGCCGAGGGAGAGGAGGTCGAGTCAGGGGCAAGTCTGGCAGACCTTCTCTGGAGTCGATGTGGTCTGGTTTTGTCATGGTTTGAAAAGGATGAAAATAGGGGTAGCCATGAAAGACCAACATGGTCTTTTACGGTGAGGTCACTTGAAAGCGGGAAATCGCGGAAGCTAGGAGCTTGGCTCGCTTGGTTCAAGACCCCCCATCCCTCGTTTTTGGCCTCTCTGCCAGATCGGTTATCGGCTCTTCTCAGCCAACTGATTGGCGCTGATGTTTCTTGATCAGGCTTCGGTGGGGAGTCTCCCCACTTCTTTTTCCCAGTCGCTATTGGCGCTTTCTAGCTTATCGGTGAGTTCGGCCAGTTCTTGGTGGAGCGGAAAGGCTTTGGAGTCGTTCGGTGCCGCTTCAAGGATGGCGGCAAGTTCGCGCTGGCGCGTCTCCAGAGCGATGATGCTTTGTTCGAGTTCTTCTTGGCGGGCTTCGGCTTGGCGCCGCCCTGCTGCCGCTGCCTTGCGCGCCTCGGCCTCAGCGCGTCTCTGCCGCTTGATCTCCTTAAGTCCGAGCTTCGGTTTTTTTTCGGACGGCTCGGACTTTTCCGTTGGACGGTGATTGCTTAAGTTGGCAACCAAGGCGCTGCGGTCGCAGGTCGCCCCAGATTTCTCCAAATAGTAATCGTAATCTCCGGCGTAGGGGGTGAGTTTTCCTCCGCTGATATGCAGCACCGTCTTGGTCAGAGCGCGGATGAAGTGAACATCATGGCTCACAAAAATGAGGGTTCCCTCGTAGGGGGTCAAGGCGCCCACTAAAGCATTGATACTGGCTATGTCGAGATGGGTCGTTGGTTCGTCAAGGAGAAGCAGGTTGGGGGGGCGGAGGAGAAGTTTTACCAAGGCAAGTCGGCTTTTCTCCCCACCGCTGAGGACTCCCACATTTTTGAAGACTGCCTCGCCGCTAAAAAGAAAGGAACCGAGCACGGTGCGTACCGCCTGTTCACTCACCCCAGAGGCTCCATCCAAGGCTTCTTCAAGAACGGTATGTTTGACGTTGAGGGTTTCTGTGCGGTGCTGGGCGAAATAGCCGACGCTGATATTATGTCCCTCCGTCCGAGTGCCATGACGGAGAGGGAGCATGTCCGCGAGAATCTTCAGAAGAGTTGATTTTCCTGAGCCGTTGGGTCCGACCAAGACGGTGCGCTGCCCGCGCTCGATCACCAGATTTAGATCCTTGTAAACGAGGTGGTCTCCATAGGCCTGCTCAACATTTTCCAAGACCATCGCGCGATGGCCACCGCGAGGAGGCTGGGGAAAACGAAATTTTACGGTCGCTTCGGAATTGTCCGGTGGGGCCAGACGCTCGATGCGGGCTAGGCGCTTCATCCGCTCCTGTGCTTGTGAGGCCTTACTCGCCTTGGCTCGAAAGCGGTTGATGAAGTCCTCAAGGTGGGCTATTTCGCGCTGCTGGTTTTTGTAGGCGGCAGCGTATTGTTCATCCCTCGCTTTTTTTTCGGTCAGGTAGGCCGCGTAGTTGCCACTGTACTTGTGCAGGCGCTGGCGGGAGATTTCGACGATGCCGTCGCAGATGGCATCGAGAAAAGCGCGATCGTGGGAGATGACGAGTAAGGCGCCGCTGTAGTTGACCAGATGGGTCTGGAACCAGCCGAGCGTCTCTAGGTCGAGATGGTTGGTTGGCTCGTCCAGCATGAGGAGGTCCGGTTCCATGACGAGGAGGCGGGCCAGATGCGCCCGCATGATCCAGCCGCCACTCATCTCGCGCACGGGGCGATCGTAGTCGCTCTGGCGAAAGGCGA
>CAXMPH010000039.1:5795-8350 GCA_964195055.1 uncultured Chthoniobacterales bacterium
TCTTCGCGGAAGGCAAGTCCGGAGAGAATCCGCTTGGCCTTTGCTTCGAGATTGTAGCCGTTGAGTTCGATAAATTCGGAGATAGCATCGTGGTGCTCTGCCGATTCTTCACTGGGAAATTCCCGCAGAGTGGCATAGACCGCGGTCATTTCAGGGGAAGTACTGGTGGCCAGCTGGAGGACGGTCTCCTCGCCTGAGGGGGCGCTCTCTTGGGGGAGGAAGCCAACCGTCCGTCCGCGCTGCAAATGAACCGATCCATTATCCGTCTCGTTTTCACCAAGAATGAGGGAAAAAAGGGTTGATTTGCCGGCACCGTTAGGTCCGATCAGCCCGATGCGATCTCCGGTATTGATCTGGAGAGAAGCGTCCTCGAAGAGGACACGGCCGCCGAAGGATTTGGTGACTTGGGAAACGGTAAGCATGAGCGCGAACGGATGAACCTAGGGGCAAACTGGCCTTGACACAAGGGCTGCGGTGGTTGAGTTGCTGCTGATGTCTTAAGCCCTCAAAGGTGCAGCCTATCGGTTCTGCCCGCCGAGAGATCGCTTTGGGGTCGCTCGAGTGCCACGGATCCGCAGCCGGCGACCGGCCCTATATTTTAGCCGGAGCGAGTCGCCTTTGCTTGTTTCTGAGGAGGAACATTGAAGTTCCTCCAATGACAGCAAAGCCGATCATGACAGGATACCAGCCGACCCAGCCGTAGTGCTTGAGCACGATGCCGGTGATAAAGAGGCAAATAGCCGATCCGTAGTACTGAAAGGAATCGATGACCCCGGCGGCGAAGCCTGCCATTTTTTTGCCTCCAATATCCATGGGGGCGGCCCCACCGACGATTGAGTGGGTCGAGTTGACCGTTAAGGAAGTAAGGACGAGGAAGGTGCCGCCGAGAAAAACTCCCAATGTTCCTGGCTTAATGAATCCCGCCATCATGACGGCGGCGGCAGCGGTAAGAACAACCGCCTCAAGAAAGTAGAGGAACATGGCTACGGGGGAACGTTGCCCCTTGAAAAATTTGTCACTGACGAAGCCGGCAGCGATCGAGCCGACGACGGCGGCAGCAGTCATGAGATTCATCGTGACCAAAACCGACATGGGTTCGGTTTTCCAGTCGATCCCGAGCTGCTCGGTGAAAAACATGACGGAGAGCTGGTCAGAGCTGTGCCGAACCGCCCCGGTGCAGGCGTAGGCAACGGCATAAAACCAGACAAGAGGGTGGGTGAAGATGGTGGTGAACGATTCTTTGAGGCTGACCTTGGTCCCGGCGGTATTGTCCAGTTCATCATGGATAGCATCTGGGTAACCCGCCGCCGCAGGTTCATCCTTAACGGCGAAGAACATGAAAATAGCAACCAGAGCGGTGACAAATGGCGGCACAATGAAGAGGACACGCCAATCGCCGGGATCAACCACCCAAGTGCCGATCGCCCACAGAGAGAGGGTGAAGCCAGCGAGGAGAAAAGGCGCCAAGGTATTGATGGCGAATTGTCCGAGCTGAATCATAATACCGAAGATTCCAGCGAAGGTGCCGCGCTCGGTTCGTCTGAACCAGGCGGCATTGATTTTGATCATGCCCGGAGCTCCGAATGATTGAAACCAGCCATTAAGCAGGGCAATGAGAGCAAAGGTGGCGAAAGTGCCGACGAAAGAGGAAAATCCAAAAATGAAGTTGCAGACGATGGTGCCGACGGCCCCGATGAGCATGGACCATTTGCCTCCGATGCTGTCGCTGAGGAGACCATTAACTAATTGGCCTGTTCCATAAGCGAGCGACCAAATAACCCAGAGATTGGCCAAGTCCGTGGCGTCGAATCCAAATTCCTCTTTCATGCCGGGGCCGGCAAAGCGGAAATTATAACGACACATGTAGTAGGAGGCATACATGAGCCCGAGGGCCCCCCAGTTTAGTCCGCGACGGGCTCGGAAGCCTTGGGGGTATTGTTTGGCAGTTTCCATAGGGAGAAGTGAAGAGCAGAGTTTCCTAGGGTGCTTAAGTGGTCAACCCCGAAGATGGAGTGACTCGATTATCTCAAAGTGCGGCAGGACGCTGTCCACAGACTAGATCCAAAAGCTCTCCGAGCTGCTTCAGCCAATTGATCCGCCGGTGCGCCTTGGTGGAGAATGGCAAAAAGGGAGGAACCGGAACCCGACATAGCTGCCGCCGCCACTGTCGATTGTTGGAGCAGCCATTCCTTCATCACGGCCAGAACGAGGTGCTTGGCGAAGACCGGTCGCTCCAAGTCATTGCCTAGCTTTATCCCAGCATATTCCTGCGCTTCGATCCAGCGCTGGGGGACGGTAACGGCGGTTCCCCACTGGCGGTAGGCCCAAGCTGTTTCGATGCCGAAGGGGGGCTTGAGCAAAAGGAGGTCGAGGGCGTGGGGAAGAGGGGGGGGAGAGAGGTGCTCGCCGCGACCTTTAGCTAGGGCCGCTTGGCCCTCGATAAAAAATGGAACATCGGAGCCGAGTTGGGCCGCAAGTTGGAGAAGTTGATCGGAGGGTAAGGGGTGCCCGCTCGCCACATTGAGAGAGGTCAGCACTGCGGCGGCGTCGCTGCT
>CAXMPH010000040.1:0-8301 GCA_964195055.1 uncultured Chthoniobacterales bacterium
AACCAGAACCGTGGTGATCAGGTCCGTTGAATTTTCGTCAGCAGTCGCGCTGAATCGGGCGGTATAATCGAGAAGACCGGGGGAGCCAGTGACGGGGGCTTTTTTCTCTACAAAAAAAGGAAACTCGAATTCGAGATGGGACCGAGCGCTTTCGAGACGTTGCATCAGATTACCCAAAAGGTGGCTGATATTTTCGGGATGGAGGACGGGACCGTGGGCTTGGAGAACCTCAAGGAAGCGGCTCATGTGGGTGCCTTTAAAATGGTGGGGCAGGTCGACGTGTCGCTTAGCACGGCAGAAGCCGCCATCTCGTCCGATTCTTTCATGTGGGCCAGATCATACTGCGGATGTCTCTTCGGGGCAAAAATGATTTGTTCTGCCTCTCTCCGAATAGGAACTCACTCGATTGCCTCAGTGGTGAGCGAGGGAGACTAGTGCCGAATCGTGATATCGCGTACCCGCTCGAGAAGAAAACGACTAAGTAAGAGATAGAGAACCAGCATGGGAATGGTTACCAAGAGGGCTCCGGCGGCGAAGAGCCCTGGTTGTCCGGCGGCACCCTCACCGTGTAATAAGTTCAAGCCCAGCGGGAGGGTTAGGCGATCGATGTCTTGGAGAAGGATGGAGGCAACTACGTACTCATTCCATACTGCGGCAAAGGTAAAAAGGGCGGTGACGGCAAGGCCAGGGGCAGAAATAGGCAGAATAACGAGCCGGAAAATTTGCGATGGAGAACACCCATCCATGGCTGCAATTTCCTCAAGATTTTCCGGAACGCTGTCATAAAAACTCTTCATTTGCCAGATGTTGAAGGGTAAGACGGTTGCGAGATAGATGATCCCGAGACCGAAAAAGGTGTTGATCAATTGCCATTGTACGAGGATGAGAAAAATGGGGAGCAGTAGCATGGTAGCTGGGAAAATTTGGGTAAGTAAAAGACCGCTGAGGACGGCCACTCGACCAAAGAATCGAAAACGTGAGATGGCGTAGCCGGCGGTGGTCGAGAGAATAAGTCCCACCGCGGTAACGGCTAAGGCGACCAAAAAAGAATTAGCCACCCAGCGGATGAATCCGGTGGTGGTGAGCAGGAGAAAAAAGTTATCAAAATGGGCCGCCGCAGGCCAACGCCATCCTTTAATTCCGATGGAGTTAGCCGGTTCGAGGGCGAAGACAGTGATTTGCCAGAGAGGGGCCAAGGCAAGAAGCGAGGTAAGGCCGAGCAAGCCATACCCTAAAAATTTGCGGGTTAATAATTTAGGCCATAAAAACTCCTTGGGCGAGGGGGTGATTTCGGGACGAGAGATTTTCACAGGAGGAACTCTTAAAAGACAAATCCAGCCTTCCTCGAGGTGCAAGGAAAGAAGCTGGGCGATTGATGGGGCGGCGACTTGACACAGCCAGACTTGCCGTTTCTCATATTTCCTCTGTTTACCCGTCTTTTTTTCTTTTTTTCTTTTTCTTTTGTCTGCTCGCCTACTTTGTGGGCGGAGGGTGGAATTTACGAGATTTCCGGAGCTGGGGAAGTCCGCTATGCCTTGTCGAAGACAAAGGATAGTCTCGATATTCGTATTCTAGGTGCTGGGGTAGACCGTCCCGATCAAGCCGTTTTTGTGGCGCTGAGCACGAAGACGGATCAAGGCTCTCCCCTTATTCCACCCGCTCCGGGGAAGGAGGGATCAACAGTTTGGCTGCCCTTTGCCGCTGATTTGCTTCTGGTGGCTAGGCGGTCCGAGGGCAAAGAGGAAACTTATGTGCGACGGTGGGAAAAGACGCAATGGGGAGCGAGGGAGTCTGTCGGGGATCTCTTTTCGGTTGAGCGCGAACCAGCTCAGGTAGTCCTGCATCTGGCCGACGCCTTATTAACCGACCCACCCCAGTTGGACTTGGTTATCTATTTGAAGGACTTAGCGGTAGACAATGGCGGAGGGCGGTTTTATGGGGCAATCGACCGCCGGGAGAAATCTGGTTTGGGAGAGCGGGCCATACGTCATTATCTCAGGCTTGAATTTGCTCCAGACGGCACCACCTTCACCCGCCGCGGGCGCACCACTCCGGAGGATTCTAAAATCCGTATCTACCAACTCCTGCCCCGCCTTTTTGGCAACACCAACGAAAGACGTCGACCCAATGGTTCGCTCGGGGAGAACGGCACTGGGAAATTTAGCGACCTCGATGAAAAAGCTCTCACCGAATTAAAGGCCATGGGCTTCACCCATTTGTTGATTACCGGGGTGCTCCAGCAAGTGACCGCGACCGAATACGGACAAATCGGCGAACCGGCAGACGATTCCGACCTACTCAAGGGGGTGGCTGGCAGTCCCTATGCCGTTCGAGATTTCTATGACGTTACCCCGGATTATGCCGATGATCCGGCTGCCCGGATGGAGGAGTTTATGAGCTTGGTTGATCGAGTTCATACCCAGGAGATGAAGATCTTGATCGATTTTACGCCAAGCCAGGTAGGGCGCAGCTATCTGTCATCTAATAAGGAGGAACCTTCTTTGGGGGCTAAGGACACCCCAGCGACTTTTTTCGACGTGGATAATAATTTTTTCTACCTCACCGGAGACGTCAAAGTGGAGGGCAAAGGGCCGCCTCTCAAGTTACCTACGGTAGATGGCGATGGACGACCGACCAGTCCAACCGGACAGGTGGCGGAGGTCCCCTGTAACGGACTTTTCGAGGGCGAAACCAATTTCGGCCGGGTGACCGGCAATAATGTGGTTAGTTGGGAGCCAGGCCTCGATACCGCGTATGAGATGGTAAAGCTTAACTATGGCTATGACTTTACCGATCCAGAAAAAGCAACCCGCCAGTACCCACACGGGGCTCAATCCGACCTACCCCTTCCCGATACCTGGGAAAAAATGGATAAGATTATTGCTCATTGGCAAGCAATTGGTGTCGACGGGTTCCGTGCGGCGATGGCTCAGAGGGTTCCGTCCGAGTTTTGGGATTGGCTGCTCAACCGTTCGCGGCAACGAAATCCTCAAGCTTTCTGGATCGCCGAGGCCTCCGATGACGATCCTGCCAAAGTTCCTTCCGGAGATAGCCAGAGCGTAAAAGTGACCGGAGGCAACGCTATGCTCGAGTTGCTCAAGGCGGGGTTCGATGCCGTCCACGATCATTCATCCTACGCAACAATCAAGGGAATCTATGATGGCACCGCCACCGCCAACGATTTGGATAAAGAGACCAGTCGAGCATTTCTCTTCGACAATGCTTTGCGCTACGCCGAGAACGATGCTGAGGTCCGCCTCGCTTCGCCTAGGGAATGGGGTGGGCATGGCATGCAGGTGGGGCGTCCGGTGTCGGCTCTGCTCTTCGGTCTGTCTCGGGGACCGGTCATGGTTTACCACGGGCAGGAAGTGGGCGAGCCAGCGGTAGGAGCGGAGGGTTTCGGAGGTGATGATGGGCGTACCACGATCTACGACTATTGGTCCATGCCCGAATTCGTCAAGTGGGTCAACCATGGGGAATTTGACGGGGGGAGGCTCTCCCCTGAACAGTTGAAATTGCGTGATTTTTACCGGCGCCTTTTGTTGGCTATAGATCAACCAGCTTTCCGTGACGGCGGTTTTTATCCACTCAATCCCGACAATCTCTACAATGCCGCTTACGGACGATCCCGTCGTGGAATCAGTGGTCAGTGGCTCTACAGTTATTTACGCTACGACCCCATGAGCGGGCAGCGATTTCTTGATTGGGATACCATTGCCGGCTCAAAATCCGTGCCGATTGTAGCTCGCGATTGCTTAGGAGACGTGCCAGGTGAGATCGCTGAGATCCTCACCACCCCAGCCGAAATGCAAACCCCTGGATTCCTCATTAAAGAGCTTCAACCTCTAACCCCTGCCTACTATCAACTAGACTCGACTGCGGGCCCCGCCCCCCTCGTGCCCTAGTCTCCTGTTAAATGAAAATATTACGTTTCCATGTTATTGGCACCTGGCTTCTTTTGCTCTGCTCCGCCCTGCTGGTTCCAAGAGGATGGGCTCAAGGGGTGGTTGAACTAAACCTCAAGGATAATATTGGCTGGATTCCGATGCAGGAGGTTACGGCTGACCACTCTGCCTATCTTGATCTGCACCGCTTTTATTTCGCGGCACCGTTGACGTCTCATCGCTTGGAGCTATCCCAATCTGTCATTGGCGATCTTCAAGTGGAGTCAAGATTTGACCAGTTCCAGCTGGTGATGACGGCGAACTCAAAAGCTAAAGGAATTTTTGAGATTCCACTGAAAATTTATGAGCAGCGAGCCTCACCTCGGCGCCCACTTGGTCAGAAGGATATGCAAGGCAGAGCTTCCATTTTAGCCAAGGCGGAAAGAGTTGTTCTGGAAAGTGTTCTTCTGGTTGCCATCACTCCGGCGGACGGTCACGTCTTCAGCTACCCAGGGACAGACCCGAATGTGGAAAAAGTCTATGTCGTGGGAGACTTCAATGATTGGAACCCCACCTCGCATCGACTGAAAAGGGGTTACGATGGTGATTTCGGAATCTTTGTTCCGCTTGCGGCTGGGAGCTATCCCTACAAATTAATCATCGATGGCAAGAGAACTCTTGATCCGGCCAACCCGGAGAAAGTGCCTGGTAATAAGGGTGGCCCTCATTCCGTGGCGCGGGTCGTCGTGGCCGACCGTGGAGTCCCTCCGGTGGTCTTTGCCGAGGAAATTTTTAGTGATCGCCTGCTTTTTCGTATCGTGCCAGGGGATTCTAACATCGTCCAAGTCTCCTCGGTTTTGCAAATGCCAGGTGGCAACAGCAAGGTGATTGCTCACTGGCATGAGGGCGATCGAGTCAGTGTCGAGGTCTCCTCTGTCATAGAAGAAGGTGCTTGGGTCCGTGTCGTGGTTGCCGATGACCAAGGCAATGTCAGCAATGCCGCCCGTGCTCCGGTTAAGGTTTCCACCAGCTTCCAGTGGCAAGATGGTATTATTTATTACGCATTCACTGACCGCTTCGCCAATGGTAACCAAGAAAATGATCGGCCGGTTGATCATCCCCGACTTTTACCGCTGGCCAATTATCAAGGGGGTGATTTCCAGGGGATCAGTCAAAAAATCAAAGAGGATTATTTTCAGGACCTGGGCATCAATATCATTCGCCTGCCCCCGCTCCATCCCAACCCGGAGGGGGCTTGGCAGGAGACTCTTGAGCCTTATCGCTACTCGACAGGCTACCATGGCCGCTGGCCTGTCTCTAGCTTTGGGGTGGACTCGCGCTTGGGTGGCGAGGAAGCGCTCCATCAAATGATTGGAGCAGCCCACCAAGATGAAATCTTTGTCATGGCGGATTCGGTGGTCAGGCAGGTGCACACAGACCATCCTCTTTACGGCGAGCGCCCTGATCTTTTTCACTCACTCCGTCTCCCTGATGCCTCAAGGAATCTGCAGCGGTGGAGCGAATACCCCTCGACCACCTATAACGAGCAGTGGTTGCCTGTTTTAGATTTTACCAATCCGGAGGCGATCGCTTTCATTGTTGATCGGTTGTTACAATTTTCTCGAAAGTTCAAGTTGGATGGCTACGGATTCAGCCAAGTTCAGTACACCGAGAAGAGCTTCTGGTGGAAGTACCGCGCGGCTCAGGATGGGTTGTCCGACTCCTCCCGAGCCGTGCCCTTTTACAGCCGGGGTGAAGCCTTAATGAACCGCTTTGGTGTCGCCAGTTTTGTCGGGCCGAGTATGCTCAATGGCCAGTTTGACTTCCCTCTCTACCAGACGATTATCGAAGTTTTGGCGCTAGAGAAATCAGGGATGGAGGCCCTGGAAAAATCGCTGTCGCGCAGTGAGTTCCGCTACGGCAAGGAAACACCGATGTCTCCTGCCTTGGGTCATCATCAGCGCTCCCGTTTCATGGCCTATGCTGATGGCGATCTGCCGAAGGGGGAGAAATCCGATGGGGTCTTGTTCGGCTGGGACGATCCACCCAAAGTGGACGATCCCGCCGCTTACGAAAAACTTAAACTGGGTTTCACCTTCATCCTTTCGATCGATGGAGTTCCCATGCTGTATTACGGCGATGAGATAGGAATGAGCGGGGCCGGAATGCCGGATAATCAACGGATGATGCGGTGGGGGAATCAGGTAACGGCAGAGGAGGAGTCGGTGAGAGAGCATTTCCGCAAAGTTGCTGCGGTGCGTCATCGGCATCCGGCCTTACGTTATGGAAGCCGTCGTCCGCTCGTGGCCGAGGGCAATCGTCTGGCCTTTGTTCGTGCTCACCTGGGAGATCGTGTTCTTGCGGTATGGAATAGAGGGAAAAGCCAAACCGAGTTTAGCCTTGAGGTTGCCCCAGAGATGACCGACGGCCCTTATATCGATGCCTTATCCGGTCAAGAAATTGAAGTGAAGGAAGGGAAAGTCTCTTTTAAAATGTCTCCCACACGCTCCGCCCTCTTTGTCGCCAAGGAAAGCTAAGGTCGTCGCCCGCGCCTTAGCCCGGAAGATTCTTCCAGACAAAGAGAAGAAGAGTGGCGAGAGCAAGACAGAGCAGGATGAACTTGACCTTGGCAATTCTGGCATCTTTTTTGCGACGACGGGGTCGCCTGGTCGGTTGGCTATCGGAGCCTCTGCCATAAATATGGTCCCTCGGTCGTGGCAAGACCAAGGAATCAGCTGCATTAGTATGGAGACGTACTTTCGGGCCTATCGCTGGTTTAGGGCGAGGAGACTTGGCTTTTCGGTGGATAGCCCTTTTCGCTTCTGCCATCTCGCGCTGAATACGCTCCTGTTCTTTTTCCAGTTGCTGCCTTTGCTCTGACAATGGGTCCATCGAATGTCGTGGCATGGATTAATTCGGGGTGGAGGCTAGTTGAAGAAACCAAAAGAACAATCCGAGGAGGAGAAGGGCACAAATCGGAAGGGTAAAGGCAAAGCCCGCCATGAGCCAGTAACTGAAGCCATGACTGCCCCCGATCGACTCGCTTTCGTAGGGGCTGTCCGCGGCGTCTTCCTCTAAGCCGATTTGTGCTTGAGCTTTTCTGTAGCTGGAATGGGCATCTTCGACAAAAGTGATGGCTTGGGAAAGTTCCTTAGTCAGTTCGTTGGGTTCCTGCTTCCAAGCGCTCGGATTAATCTTCTCCAGTTCCTGGAGCGAGACAGTGAACTCTGTTTGAATATGTTTGAGGATTTCCAACCGCTTGAGCATCTGCTCGATCTCTCGCTCCACCCGTTCAACGGAGGTAGTGAACTTGCCCACCATCTCGGCCCGATGGGTGTCGAACTGATCTTGGCGTTTTCCTATTTCTTCAAGCTTTTGCTTGGCCCTTTCGATTTTTTCAGACTCGCGCTTGAGTTCGAGTAGTCGTTCTTGGGCTTGCGCTACCTGATTATCAATTTCGTCTGCCGAGTGTTCCCTCGTTTCTGACTCGAGGTCGAGGAAATCATCGTTGGAAGAATAAGGTTCGGGCATGGTGGACGGAGATTCAAAAGGTAGATTTGTGGTGCGGTAGGTGGCGAGAAAATTATACTTTTTCTCTGAGGATTTCCGTCATATTTCCGGTTAATAAGGCTTCCTGAGAGTCCATCACTGCTCAAACTGGAATCAGCGGAAATAATTTCCAAAATGGAAGATTAGGCTCGCTCCAAAAAGTCCTTATTAGCGTATTTTGAAGCCAGCAAAAGGGCGGCGTCTTCCTCAAAAGTCTGGCTCGGTTTCCACCGAAGGACCTCCTGAGAAAGAGTCGCTGCCAAGGTTTCTCCAAAATCACGGCAGGGTGAAATTTCTTGAATAGACCCTTGGTGGAGAAGTCCTTGTCGATTGCGTCGCTGTGCTCCTCCGGCAATTTTGCGCCCGTCTACTAAAATATCGTGGCGGACAGCTCCGGCAAAACAACTCGCTTCGGGTGCCGCTGATCTGGGGGAGAGGATGGTGTCGAATCCGGCGGACGCCAAGGCGTGAGCCAGTACCTGATGCAGCTGAAGGTAGCTTTCCTCGGGGCGCTGCGCCGCCCAAGGTTCTCGGCGCGGCACCGCCAGGGTGAAGGTAAAGTCGTTGTCGTGAACAACGATACCTCCCCCTGTCCAGCGGCGGCAAAGGGGGAGGTCGGGTCGGACGGTCTGCGCCTCCTTCCAAGATGTGAAATAACCGGCGCTGATCCACGGGCGGGCCCATGAGAATATTCGCAATATGGGACGGTCGATTTGGGCGAGCAAAGCTTCATCGCAGGCCATTTGCTCCGGTCCCTCACGTGGTATTCCATCCATCCATAGTCCCAAGTGGGTAAAAAGTTTGGGGGGGATTAGGCCGATCATCCCTTTTTTTAGGAGACGCCCCGCCGGACGGCGAGGCGTGTTTG
>CAXMPH010000041.1:0-8027 GCA_964195055.1 uncultured Chthoniobacterales bacterium
CATCCTTGGCTATATCCTCTTCTGGTGGTGTATGACTCCGTCCAATCTCGCCCTCATGTTCATCCCTATGCCTCTCTACGTCTTCGGTATTGGTGGCCTCTTCACCATCATGATGTCGATGACCGCTGACATCTGTGACCTTGACGAATTGCAGACAGGCTTGCGCCGTGAAGGCACCTTTGGGGCTATCTACTGGTGGACGGTTAAGTTCGGTCTCGCCTTCGCCGGGCTGCTCAGTGGGGTGATGCTCGGCTGGATCGGCTTTGATGCGGAGTTGGCGGTGCAGAGCACCGAGGCCATGACCGGCTTGCGTCTGGCCTTCATCTTTGTCCCGATTATTGGCACCGTTTTGGCCATCTTGATCATGCGCAACTACGACCTCGATGAGGACAAGGTCCATCAAATCAGGGCACAACTCGATGCCCGGCGTGCTCAGTCTCCCAACCCCTCGTAAAAAAGAGGGACTCTCGGTCGAAATCCCCATGAGTCCTCTCCCAGAAAGACCTGCTATTCTGACTAAGCTTCCTATGAAATCTGCCTGTTCCATTTTCCTCGGTCTTGTCGCCTTCAGTCTGCCGGCGTTTGGTTTCGTGGCCCAAGATCCCAGCGCCCTCCTCAATGGCTCTCCTGCGGCTATCTCCTACTCTGGTTTTCGGACGGGGCAGCACCCCGACCGTGGGGATGGGGCAAAAAATCCTACCCGCCAACAAATCCTCGAAGATTTGCGTATTCTCTCGGAGCAAGCGGGTTTCGGACTCATCCGTCTCTACGACAGTGGACAAAATAGCGAGGACGTGCTCGCGGTCATTGCCGAGGAGAAAATTCCCCTCAAGGTCATGCTGGGAGCGTGGCTCGACGCCGAACTAAGCAACCATCAAAGCTGCGCTTGGCTGACGGAACCAATTCCCGAGGAGACCTTAGCGAGTAATCGCCTCTCCAATGAAGTCGAGGTCAAGCAGGCCATCGCCCTAGCCAAGCGCTATCCTGAGATCATCGCCGCCGTCAACATTGGCAACGAGGCCCTCGTCGACTGGAACGATCACATGGTCCCCCTCGATCGTCTGGTCGGTTTCCTCAAGCAAGCCCGCGAGGCCCTTGATCAGCCTGTCACCACCGCAGAAAACTACGCTGCCTATGCTCGGTACGGGAAAGTGCTATCCCAAGCCGTCGACTTTGCCGGAATCCACACTTATCCGGTGTGGGAAGGCAAGACAATTGAGCAGGCCATGGACTACACGGTGCAGAATATGACGGCGGTACAGCAGGCCATGCCTGGGGTGCCTCTGGCCATTGCCGAGGCTGGCTGGGCCACCACGGCTTCAGAGTTTCCCACTCAAGCGAACCAAGAAAATCAAGTCCGTTACTACAAGGCTCTCATGGACTGGGCCAAGCAAAACAATCTTACAGTCTTCTGGTTCGAGGCTTTTGACGAGGATTGGAAAGGCGACTCGGGGAATCTGCAAGGTGCGGAAAAGCATTGGGGACTCTTTTTTATCGACCGCAAACCCAAGCAGGCTGCCCCGCAGGTTGGCTCGGAAAAGTCTTAGATCGGAGAGGGCGGAAGGAAATCCCTCTTCGGCGGAACCAGGCTATTGCGCCTGCTGGAGGGCTCTGTTTCCCCGTCTTCGTGGCGCTGAAGGAGCTCAAAGTCGATGAGGGCGTAGAGGGTTTCCCCGTGGCGGGTGGGGAGGGTGCCATCCGGCCGTGGGCGGACGATGATGTGGCGCGGCTTGTTATCGAGGACACGGTAGCCGAGGCGGTTGAGGGCTAGATTGCTCTGGCGGGTCAAATCCCGGAGGGCCAGCTCGTCGAGGCAGCCCTGCTGGTGGGCTTCCTCCGCGTCGATGCCATCGATCCATTCGTAAATTCCGAGGTAGTCGCGTCCAATGTCGAGGGCGACCGGGGTCAGGCCATTCTCGAACTGGTCGTTGGTCATGGCGACAAGGTGAGAATGGAAGATGTCGCTGTGCCGTCCCGTCTGCCAGCGTGGGTATTGCTCGGGTGGTGAGTAAATGCCTAGGGGTACCTTGGTGCGGAGGCGGTACGGGCCATGGTTGAGGCTGCTTTCCCGCAGTTCATGGAGCATGCCGAACTCGGCGAAGGGGCCGAGGAAGCGGGCGGTGGCCACCGCCTCCTTAGGCAGGGAATCAAGAAATTCGTCGGGAATGAAGAGGGGGACGTCTTGGGCGACCCGAGAAAATTTCACCACGAGGTCGCGGGGGCGGCATCCCTCGGGGGCGCTTCTTACCCGGTAGACGGTTCCAGTGCTAGCCCCGAGGCGTTCTCCCCGTACCGCGAGGGCGGTCCGATCCCACCAGCGATCGGGATTCAAGTAGTCGAACCAGTGCCAGGCACTGCCGCAGATGTAGAGGGCTCCGCCGTCCGCTTGGGGGCAGAGGGCGAAGTCGGTGCCAAAGACTCGGGCCCGCCGGGCGGCGGGGAGAATTTGGAAGGGCGGCCGGTCCTTCACCCCGCTTAGCGTGCCCCCATCATGCCTGGAGGTGCCTCGACGAAGCCGTGGGGACCGGGGGGAGTGTTGACGTAGTAGAGACGGTTGCTCGCCACCTTGCCGGTGGCCGTGTCAAAAATCATAACGGGGCGCCCTTGGGTGGGCTTCTCCGCGAGGGTATCGACGAGAATGTAGCGAGGAATCTCAGCCACTCCCGCCTGATGGGCCTGAGCCACCAGAGTTTGCCCCCGCTGCTCGGAGAAGTTGCGCTGGTCTCGCTGAACCTGCATTTTGGAAACACCATAGCCAAGAGCTCCAGCCCCGGCGGCGGCCCCGAGGGCGATCGGTAGGGTTGAGCTGAGGGGAACCCCCGTGGTGCCCATGGCGATGCCGGTAGCGGCTCCGGCCAGACTGGCGGCGATGAGGGCATTCTCTCCCGCACTCATGTTCTCGCACCCGGAGAGGCCAAGGGCGAAGAGGGCGGCGGCGGAAGTTAGGGTTTGCTTGAGCTGAGACACAATCATCTGCTTAATCCATGGGAGGAAATGTGCAAGCTTGCGGTGCACGCTTTGCATGAGGAAGGGAAGTGACTAAATTAAGCAGATGAGTTTGACCGATGAGCAAAAAAAAGAAGTGTCGTTGTGGGTAGCCGCCGGAGCCAATCTGGCCGAGGTTCAGCGAAGGCTGAAAGAAGAGTTTCAGATCACCACGACTTACATGGACGCCCGTTTTCTGGTTGATGACCTCAAGCTCGAGCTGAAGGAGCAACCGAAACAAAGTGAGGCCGTCGATCGCCTATCCGCGGCCAAGCAGGAGGGAGAGAGCGAACGAAAGGGTGCCTCCGGACCACCAAGCGCGGTTGGGGTCAAGGTGACGATGGATAGCATCACCAAGCCTTCCTCCCTCGCCAGTGGAAAGGTGACATTCTCCGATGGGGAGTCCGCAGATTGGATGCTCGATCAGTCTGGACGGTTGGGCTTGAACCCAGAAAAAACAGGTTACCAGCCGAGTGAAAAGGACGTGATGGACTTTCAGCAGGAGTTGCAGCGGGTCGCCCAAGGATCTGTCTGAGCCGAGAGCCTCTCGTCTTTCTTTTTTCCATTTAGCTCCCGCTGTCTCCAAGCCCAAGGGTTGCTCTCTTCTTATGTCTATTCCTCCTTCGCCTCAGGTCTCCGCTCCCCCAAAATCCGGCAAGGCTTTTCCCCCAGATTTCCTCTGGGGGGCCGCTACTGCGGCCTACCAGATCGAGGGAGCTTATCGCGAGGGAGGGCGGGGGATGTCGGTCTGGGATCAGTTTTCTGCCACTCCGGGCAAAGTCTGGGAAGGTCATACCGGACGCACCGCTTGCGATCATTACCATCGGTTCGGGGAAGATATCGAGCTGATGCAGCTTCTCGGGCTGCAGGCCTACCGCTTCTCCATTTCTTGGACCCGGCTCCTCCCCACTGGTCAGGGAAAAGTTAATTCTCGTGGACTCGATTTTTATGATCGGCTAATTGATGCCCTCCTCGAGGCTGGGATCAGGCCGTTCTGCACCTTGTTCCATTGGGACTACCCTCTTGGGCTCTACGATCAGGGAGGTTGGCTTCACCAGGATAGTCCGCAGTGGTTTGCCGAGTACTCCGCTCTGGTCGCCTCTCGTTTGGGAGATCGGGTCGAGGATTGGATGACGATCAATGAGCCGCAGGTCTTTGTTGGCCTAGGTCAGAGCGAGGGCACCCACGCCCCAGGGGACAAGCTACCGCTGGGAAAACTGCTCAAAGTGGTGCGCCATGTCCAACTTGCTCATGGCATGTCGGTGCAGGCCCTGCGTCAGGGTTGTCAGCTCTCTCCCCGGATCGGTTGGGCTCCTGTCGGGATGGTGCAGTACCCGGTGACCAACCGCCCAGCGGATATCGCGGCGGCTCGGCGTGGAACCTTCAACTGCGTCGAGGGGGATATGTTCAGCAACTGCCTCTGGAGCGATCCCGTCGTTCTCGGGCGGGTGGCCCCCGAGGCCTGCCAAACCTACGGACGACGAATGCCCAAGTATTCTGAGGCCGACCTCCGCACCATCTCCCAGCCGATGGATTTTTACGGGGTCAATATTTACCAAGGCACACCGGTACGGGCGGGAAAAGATGGCCAGCCCGTGGTCATTCCCTTTCCTCCGGGCAACCCCCGGACAGCCTTCGATTGGAGTGTGACGCCACCCTGTCTTTACTGGGGACCGAAGTTTCTCCACGAACGCTACGGACTGCCTCTCTACATCACTGAGAACGGCTTAAGTTGCAACGACTGGGTCGCTCTCGATGGTGGTGTTCATGATCCCCAGCGGATTGATTTTTTGACCCGCCATCTCCACGAACTGAAGCGTGCCGTCGCCGATGGGGTGCCGGTGGATGGTTACTTTCAGTGGTCGCTCTTGGACAACTTCGAGTGGGCCGAGGGTTACAAGCAGCGCTTCGGGCTTATCCATGTCGACTACGAGACATTCCAGCGTACCCCCAAGGATTCCTTCTCCTGGTACCGCGAGGTCATCCGGACCCGGGGGAAGAAGCTCTAGCAGACGTCTCCCCCTGGCTCTAGCCAGCCCTCAAGGCGGCCTCGCCTAAAGTTGGGTGGGGTGATTCAGCAGCTCCGCGACCCGAGTAAGAAGACGGCCGGCCGCTCCACCGTCGAGCACCCGATGGTCAAAGCTCAAGGTGAAGAACGCACTGGTGACGGGGACAAACTGCTCCTTTTCCTTGTCCCACTTGGGTTCGATCCGTCCGGCGCCGAGGCCGAGAAGTACCGTCTGCTCGGGGAGGGGGATGGGGGTGGCCAGAGTTAAGCCAAAGGTCCCGTAATTGGTCACGGTGGAGATACATTGGCCCATGTCCGCTGGGGTGAGCCGGCGCTGGCGAGCCAACTCGACGAGGCGGGCATACATCGGCACCATTTCGTCGAGGCTATGTTTGTCCGCTTCGCGGATAACCGGAACGAGGACCCCATCATCGGCCTCGACGGCAAAGCCGATATCGATCGAACCGGGATGGATGACCTGGCTGCCAATGAGGCGCCCGGCAGGGGCGCTGTTCTCCGAAAGAGCCATGGCAAGAGCCCGCAAGGCGTAGAGCGAAACTCCTGCTTTTTCCGTGGCCGCTTTGCGATGAGCTAGCAGTTGGTCGAGCTCCACCGGGAGGACGACCGTGGCGAGAGGGCGGGTCCAACTACGGCGCATCGCGTCAGCTACCGCGACCCGCATGGGCGAGGCCTCGGTGATTTTCTGCTGGTCGAGGTTGACCATGAATCGTTCGAAATCCTCGATGGTGACACGGCCTCCGGCTCCACTGCCGGCCACCCCGGCGAGATCGGCGGCGCTGAGGCCCAGTTCGGTCATCCGTGCTTTCATCCGTGGCGAGAGATAGGTGGCTCCGCCGGCGTGGGCGGGGACCGGAAGCCCTTGGATGGTGGGCTCGGGCTTGTCGGAGTGTTTGATCTCCGGTTTGGCCACCCGTTTTTTCTTTGGCTTTTCCGGAGCTCCTGCCGGCATCGATCCGGTGGGCTGCCCTGAGGATGCCGTTTCTTCCGGCTCGAGGTAGCCCATGCGTTCGGCGTCCTCATCGGCGACCTCGAGATAGCCGAGGGTCGCCCCCACGGCGTAGCTTTCACCTTCCACGGCCCTGAGTTCGATTACTTTGCCGGAACAGGGGGCCACCACCCCCATGACGGCCTTGTTGGTCTCGACTTCCATGACGTCGGCGTCGCCGGTCACCTCTTGGCCATTCTGGGCAATGAGGCGGACGATAGTTGCCTCGGCGATGGACTCGCCGAGTTGAGGCATGAGGAGAGGGATGCGGGCCATGAGAAATTATTGAGTGAGGAGTTGGCGGAGGCGGGCCGCCACCGCAGTGGCGGTTGGCCGGTGGGAGGACCACAGGTCCGGGTGGTAGGGGACAGGGGTGTCCTTGGCATTGAGCCGTACCGGGGCGGCGTCGAGCAGACCAAAACCTTCGGTGGCAACCCGAGCGAGGACTTCGGCGGTTACCCCACCCCAGGGCCAGGCCTCACCCACAGCGAGGAGTCGGCCGGTGCGGGCAACCGAGGCAAGGATGGTGTCGGTGTCGATAGGCTTGATGGTGCGGAGGTCGATCACTTCGATTTGCCACCCTTCGTCGACCAGTTCTTCGGCTGCCTGCAGTGACTCGTGGAGCATGGCACTGTAGGTCACCACCGTAGCATCCCGACCGGCTCGGGCGATTCGTGCTTTACCACTGGCCATGGCCGTGGCGGGTAGCTCTTCCGCCTTAAGGTGGTAGTAGAGGAGTTTGTGCTCGCAGAAAATAACGGGGTCGTCGATCGCCACCGCCTCCAGGAGCATACTGTAGGCGTCTTCGACCGTGGCTGGGGTCATGACGATTAGCCCAGGGTAGTGGGCATAAATTGCCTCCATGCTCTGGCTGTGGAAAGGGCCGGCCCCAAGGGTCCCTCCGCTGGGAAGACGGATGACGATGGGGCAAGTCACCTCGGTGCGGTAATAGAGGGTGGCTGCTTGGTTGACGATCTGGTTGAACCCGCAGGTCGAGAAATCGGCAAATTGCATTTCCACGATGGGGCGGGCTCCTTCGATAGCGGCGCCGATGGCGAGGCCAACGATGGCGTCCTCGCTAATCGGTGCGTCCATGACTCGTCCGGGAAATTCGGAGGCTAAGTTTTTCGTCGCTTTGAAGGCGCCTCCGAAGGTGCCGACATCCTGACCATAAATGAAGACGCGAGGGTCGTCGGCGAGGGCTTTTCCCTGGGCAGCGCGGATGGCGTCAAGGTAGGTGATGCTCATTCGTATTCGGAGAGTAGATGACCCTCAAGGAGTCGGTCGGTCGAGATGGCTTGCCAGTCTTCCTCGCTCGGGTCGGGGCCTCGCTCCCGCTGGGCTGTGTTGAGGGCCGCATCAACCTCCGCTTGAGCTTCCTTTTTCCATTCGGTGATTTCTTCAGCCTTGGCCAGGCCGCTTTGGGTCAATTTTTCTGCTCCCACGGTAAGGCAATCTCTCCCTACCTCGGTTTGGCGCAGGGCCTCGTCGACGTAGGAGGCGTCGTCATGCTCTCCGTGGCCGACTAGACGAAGGAGGTTGGCTACCACCATCTGCGGGCCACCTCCCTTCCGGGCCGCCTCGATGGCGTATTCGAGAGTCTCGAGGCAGGCGGTTGGGTCCGTTCCGTCCGTCTTGTGACCGGTGATGCCGTAGCCGGCCGCTTTGTCGAGCAGGTCGGTGCAGGCAAACTGTTTCTGGTTCGGGGTAGAATAAGCGTACTGGTTGTTGGCCACGACAACGACGAGGGGAAGGTTCTCCACCGCCGCAAGATTGATTCCCTCGTGGAAGGCTCCTGTCGAGGTGCCGCCATCTCCGATGGAAGTGACTCCGACCACTCCCTCCTCCCCTTGGAGGCGGCGGGCATAGAGTCCTCCCGCTACCACCGGAACCATCGCCCCCAAGTGGCTAATCATGGCGTAGTAGCCTTCCTTGGGACGGCCGCGGTGGATGTTGCCATCGCGTCCCCGCATGGGTCCCTTGACCGAGCCGAGGTAAGTGCGGGTGACATCGAGGAGTCTCTCTCCG
>CAXMPH010000041.1:8037-8300 GCA_964195055.1 uncultured Chthoniobacterales bacterium
ACCTTGGGCCGATCCGAGATAGGTCCGCAGGGTATCGAGTACGGTGTCACCAAAGGCGAGGCGGCCGGCTTGGTCGCGGATGAGAGGGGCGAAGATATCCTTCTTCTTCAGGAAAATAGAAGATGCGGTGCTGAGGGCTTCCTGCCCCTTGCCGAGAAACACCCCGCCCTTGATCATCCCAGCACGATAGAGGCTAGCCAGCTTGTCTTCGGTGGCCCGAGCCAGAAGCATAATGCGGTAGGCGCGGATGAAGAGCCCCGTTT
>CAXMPH010000042.1:0-7953 GCA_964195055.1 uncultured Chthoniobacterales bacterium
ACCGACTCCAACGCCGGGCAAGAAGCCAAGCGTAAAGCATGAAACTGATGGAGGCCAAAGCCATAAAAATGATGATCCACCACTCAATCGCCGGACTTTGGAAGGCGGCAATGCTCCCGTTGCGGGTGCTGAACCCCCCGGTCGAAATGGTGGCGAAGGTATGGCAGACCGCATCGAAGGTGGACATGCCCAACCCGATCAAGCCAAGGAGGCAGATCATGGAAAAGCCAATGTAGATCTGCCACAACCGCAGCGCGGTGTCGCGCACCCGGGTGGAGAAACCCTCACTGAATTGGGCGCTCGATTCTCGGCGGAAGAGGGACTTGGTGCCGGCTCCAACCATGGAAAGGACGGCAACGAAAAGCACGAGAATCCCCATCCCCCCCAGCCACTGGGTCGTGGCGCGCCAGAGAAGGATGCCTCGGGTATAATTTTCGATATCACGCATGGCGCTGGCTCCTGTGGTGGTGAAACCGGAGGCAGATTCGAAAAATGCCGCTGCTGGATCCATCGAGGGAGAGCAGAGCATGTAGGGAAGGGCACCGAAGGCGGCGCTCAAGGTCCAACCCAATCCAACAATGGCAATAGCCTCGCGGCGGAGGATTTCCCGGGAAGATCCGCGTCCAAAAAAGTAGAGGGATCCCCCGACCACCGCAGTGATCAGGGCGGAAAAACCAAGGGCGTAGTCGGCCGTCTGTTTTGGTTCGTCGTCATAGACGGCGTAAGCCAGACAACCGACCATGGAAGCGGCGAGCAGGAGCAGGAGTAAACCGAGGACACGGCAGAGCTGGCGGTAGTCCATGGGAGATTTAGCTGAATAGTCCGAGGAGGCTACGTTTGGCCTCGGGGGCGACGATGGCCACGATGATGTCGCCGGACTCTACCTTGTCGTCCGCCGCTGGAACGGAGGCCTGGTTGCCGTGTTGTAGGGCGATAATGCCACTGGCCGCGGGCCATTTGATTTCGGCGATGGTCTGCCCCGCTGCCTCGCTGTTTTTCGCGACAGGGGAGGAGAGAATCTCGGTACCGCCCGGGAGGGTGCGAAGGACGGTGCTCTCCTCCATCGTCACAAAACGAGCTAGTTCGCGACTGACCGCCACCCGCGGGCTAACCGCGTCAAGGATCCCCAGCTGGGCTCCCGAGCGCCGGATGGCACTGGCGTAGTCGGCGCGATGAACCAAGGTAAGGCAGGCCTTGGCCCCGAGGTCGCGCGCCTGAAGGCAAGACATGACGTTGTCTTCATCATCATGGGTGGTGGCGACAAAAAAGTCGGCGTCACCGACCCGCTCCTCCTTGAGTTCGTGCAGCGAGGTTCCGTCCGCGTTGATCACGGTGCAATTCTGTAACTGCTGCCCAAGAATTTCGCAGAGCTGGCGGTTCTTCTCGATGATGCGGGTGCGGAAGGCGCTGCCCTCGAGCGCTTGAGCAAGGGCGAAGCCATAGTCATCTCCACCAAAGATGACCACGCTGAGTTGTTCTTCCTCGCCGGCGAGGGGGTGCAGCTTGCGGATTCCTTCGGCCAAACGCCGGGGATGACCGTAGATGGTAAGGAGATCGCCGGCTTCTAGCGTGTCGTCGGCATGAGGAATAAGCACATTGCCCCGCCGCAGGATGGCGCCGATGCGGACGCGGGGAGGTAGGTCGAGTGACCGTAGAGGGGTATCCAGGGCGGGACTGTTTTCTTCAAGGCGAATTTGTTGGAGCTCGATGCGCCCGCGGGCGATTTCCTCGACAACCAAACAATCGGGATTGCGGATCGATTTGGCCAGTTCGACGGCGGCAAGACGGGCGGGACTGAATAGGTAGTCGACCTGAAATTGTCCGGCGTAGTCGTGGAGCCACTGCTCACGCTGCATCGCCAAACTAGTTCGAGTGATGGTGCGGCGGGCCCCGAGGGATTTGCTGATGAGGCTGCAGACCAGATTGGTATGGTCTTGGCTAGTCAGGGCGAAAAGGACATCGCACTTGGCCACCCCCGCTTCTTCGAGGATTTCCACGCTGGCTCCGCTGCCGCGAAGGACACGGCTGTCGAGTTGTTCGTTAAGTTCTGAGGCAAGTTTTTCATCCTGCTCAATCAGACAAATTGAGTGTTCTTGGTCGGAGAGGGTGCGGGCCATGTGCAAACCGATGGCGCCGGCGCCGACAATGATAATATTCATGGAGCTAGGAGTATGGTTGGGTCCGGGGACCCTCTTGGAGCAAGCAAAAACCGCAGCCTGTCTCTCTTGTGGGATTTGCTTCCGGCCTCTGGCCTGCCACATTGAGATTGTGCCAGACACCGTCCAGACCAGTTTTCTCATACCCGCCTACAATGAGGAAAAGCTGATTGGGCGCGCCGTGAAATCGGTGCACCATGCCGCCGCTTCAAGGAAGGTCGAGGACTATGAGGTCATTGTCTGCGACAATGCCTCGACCGATGCCACTGCCGATTTGGCCCGCGAGGCGGGGGCTCGGGTGGTCTACGAGCCCCATCGTCAGATCGCGAGGTCGCGAAATGCGGCCGCGGCTGCCTCGGGTGGTCGCTGGCTCATTTGGCTCGACGGGGATGCCCTTTTGACCGGGGAGGTTCTCGGCGCGACTTTGGAAGCCCTCGCCACTGGTCGGGTCTGCGGTGGCGGAGCTCAGGTGGAGCTGGAGGGGAAGAAACTGAGTTGGTCTGCTCGGCGGGCGGTGCGGAGTTGGAATTGGATCGCCAAAAATTTTCGATTTGCGGCGGGCTCTTATTTTTTCGCTTTGCGTCAAGGCTGGGCGGAGACAGGTGGGTTTAACGAAAAAGTCTATGCCGCCGAGGAGATTGGTTTTGCCCGGTCACTCAAGCGCTGGGGGCGGCGGCGCGGCCTTGTTTTTGAGGTGCTCCTCTATCCTGTTCCTTCTTCGGCCCGCAAGGTGGGCCAGTTCACGGCATGGCAAATGGCCCGGCAGCTGGCTGTCTGCATTTGGCCAGGTAACTTAGGGAGACGTGATCGGTGCGCCTTCTGGTATGAGCGATCCGCCGAGCCATGATCTACCTTGATAACAATGCAACTACCCCAGTCGACCGGAGGGTGAGTGAGGCCATCTGGCCTTTTTTTGGCAAAGAATTTGGTAATCCTTCAAGCCCCCATGGAGCAGGTCGGGGGGCGCGGGAGGCGGTTGAGCGGGCTAGGTCCCAGCTAGCAGAATTGCTTGGGGTCGCTGCGGAGGCCTTGTTTTTCACTAGCGGGGGAACGGAATCGATCAGCACCGCGGTGCGGGGAGCCCTCGCGGCCCAGCCCAGTAAACGGCACATTGTCACCTCTACCTTGGAGCATAGTGCGACCAAAAATTTGTGTGAGCAACTGGAGGGCGAAGGATACCGGGTCACCTGGCTGCCGGTCGATTCGGCGGGTCAACCGAATCTAGCGGCTTACGAGAAGGCGCTCAGCCAAGAGACGGCCCTAGTGAGTCTGGTCTGGGCGAACAATGAGACAGGGGTACTCTTTCCCATCGGGGATATGGCGCAAATAGCCGACGAGCGGGGTGTCGTTTTCCATGCGGATGCGGTGCAGGCCGTGGGAAAAATCCCTATTGATCTTCAGGCTGTTCCTCTTCATCTGCTCTCCCTTTCGGCGCACAAGTTTCACGGCCCCAAGGGAGTGGGTGCCCTTTATGTTCGACCGGGCTTGGGCCTGCCCCCTCTCATGGCGGGAGGCGGACAGGAAGGGGGGCGCCGAGGGGGAACGGAAAATGTCCCAGGAATTGTCGGGTTGGGCGAGGCGGCCGAGTTGGCTTGCCTTGCCTTAGCCACCGAGATGCCTCGAGTTGCGCTCCTGCGCGACCGATTTGAGGAGGGTCTGCGCCAGCGTTTTCCCGGAGTATCTTTTCATGGCGGCTCCGCCTCCCGCCTGCCCAATACCTCAAATTTTTCTTTGCCAGGTTTTGAGGCAGAAGGTGTTTTGGCCGTTTTAGATCGTCTCGGGGTGGCTTGTTCGATCGGCTCCGCCTGCAGCAGTGGGCAACCGGATGCCTCCCACGTCCTCCGGGCTATGGGGGTTTCCGACGACCTCGCCCGCTCGAGTTTGCGCTTTTCTTTTAGCCGTCAGAATACCGAAGAAGAGATGAATTCCGCTCTGTCTGCCCTCGTTCAAGCCGGGGATCGACTTCGACCTTTTGCGGCTGGCGATTGACGTCCGAGGATAATTCTGAAAATCTCTCCATTCCTTTTATGCGACACACCTTGTCCGTCCTAGTTGAAAATCGTTTTGGCGTGCTCACCCGCGTTGCCGGAATGTTTAGCGGCCGCGGGTTCAATATTGATACACTCAATGTTGCACCCACGCTCGATTCCTCCATGTCCCGTATGACCATTGTGGTGAGAGGTGACGACAAAGTGCTCGAGCAGGTGACAAAGCAGACGGAGAAATTGGTCGACGTCATCAAAGTGGACGATTTCCGAGACGATGAATTCGTTGATCGTGAACTCGTCCTCATGAGGGTCGACGTGACCCAGCAAACCCGCTCTGAGGTCTTGCAGATTTGCGACGTCTTCCGAGCCAAAATCGTCGACGTTCGTCTCGACAGACTGGTCATTGAGATCACCGGCAATGAGGGCAAAGTTGCTAAATTTATTTCCCTGATGCAAAACTACGGCATTACTGAGATGACGCGGACCGGCAAGGTCGCGCTCTCTCGTACCGCTGAAAACGAATAATTTCCCATGGCAGCAAAAATCCACACAGACAAAGACGCCGACCTGAAAAACCTCAAAGGTAAGACGGTCGCGGTAATCGGGTTCGGGTCGCAGGGCCACGCCCACGCTCTTAACCTCAAAGACAGCGGCATTAAGGTCATTATTGGCCTTTATCCGGGCAGCAAAAGCCGCGCCGTAGCCAAGAAAAAAGGCTTTGCCGTCATGGATACGGCGGAGGCGGTCACCCAAGCGGATGTTATTTTCATCGCGGTGCCTGACACCAAGATTGCCGAGGTCTATGAGAAAGACGTCGCCCCTCATTTGGTTAAGGGAAAAACTCTGCTCTTCAGTCATGGTTTTGCGATTCACTTTAAGACGGTCGAGCCGCCTAAGGACATCGACGTCATCATGGTGGCTCCCAAAGGCCCCGGTCACATCGTTCGCCGTCAGTTCACCGAGGGCAAAGGCGTTCCCGCCCTCATCGCCATTCACCAAAACCCGAGCAAGAAAGCCAAAAAAATAGCATTGGCCTGGGCTAAGGGAATCGGTGGAACCCGTGCCGGAGTGCTCCAGACAACTTTCAAGGAAGAGACAGAAACCGACCTTTTCGGGGAACAAGCCGTTCTCTGCGGCGGTGCTTCCGCCTTGGTCCAAGCTGGGTACGAGACTCTGGTCGAGGCTGGTTACCAGCCTGAGATGGCCTATTTCGAGTGTCTCCACGAACTCAAGCTCATCGTCGATCTGATGAATGAGGCAGGCATTGCTGGGATGAGGTTTAGTATTTCTGACACGGCCAAGTGGGGTGACGTGGCGGTTGGTCCTAAGGTTATCGACGGCAGCGTGAAGAAGCGGATGAAAACTGCCCTGAAAAATATTCAGAGCGGAAAATTCGCCCGCGAGTGGATTGCTGAAGATAAAAAAGGCCGCAAGAATTATACAGCCCTCCTCAAAAAAGGAGAAAAGCATGGCATCGAAAAAACGGGAGCTCGCCTCCGTGGTCTCATGCCATGGATTAGCAAACGCAACCTCAAGGGCGCTCAGGCCTCCTACAGTTGATTTAGATTTCTCTTCAGAAAAGCCCTACAGCGCTCAATCAGCCTGTGGGGCTTTTCTTTTTTCGCTACGGCGCTCGCTCCCTTGACCCTCTTCTGTTTAGAACATTCCCATGCCAGTCGCCACTGTACCGCCGCGCCGTCTCTCCGATCTCGACCAGTCAAAGAGTCAGACATCCGATCGCTACCGCGAAAAAATGAAGGCAGGACACCTGCGTCTTCTCCAGCTTCAGCACGCCCTCAAGGACGCCAACCAGAGGGTTATTATCGTGGTCGAGGGACCAGATGCCGCTGGTAAAGGTGGATCGATCAAGCGGTTGGTGGAGCGTCTTGATCCACGGCATATTCGGGTCTACTCCACGATTAAGCCGACCGACGAGGAATACGCTCATCACTATTTGTGGCGCTTTTGGAATAAGCTTCCTCGTCGGGGGGAGATTGCCATTTTTGACCGTTCCTGGTACGGCCGTGTCTTGGTTGAGCGTGTTGAGGGGTTTGCCAGCAAGACCGAATGGACTAGGGCATACAACGAGATCAACGAGTTCGAGCGGCTCCTCCATGACGATGGGGCCATCATTGTCAAAGTGTGGTTGCACATCACCAAGCAGGAGCAGATGAAGCGGTTCAAAAAGCGAACCGAAGATCCGATGAAACAGTGGAAAATTACCGAGGAAGATTGGCGTAATCGGAACAAGTGGAACACCTACATCAAAGCCGCCGAGGACATGTTTGGTAAAACTTCTCCGAGCTTTGCTTCGTGGCAGATTATCCCAGCTAACTACAAATGGTACGCTCGGGCCAAAGTGATTCGCACGGTGTGTGACCGCCTTGGGTCAGCCTTGGGGGTGAAGTAGACCGCCTTGATCGAGAGGCTTATCTATTTTTTTTTCGGTTGATGTGGAGGCGATGAATCACCCGGTGGACGATGGGTATGGCTAGGACAGCCACGCTGGTCACAACCACGAGGGTGCTGAACAGCGCATAAACTGAGGAAAATAATTTGAGTTCATCGGTGGAGCTTGCCTGAGTGTAAATGGGCCCCGCCCCGCTGAGGAACATGCTGGCTTCGAGAAATGAGTTAACCAGGTTGAGATCACTTACTCTGGTGTAACCGATCACTCCGACGCCGAGAGTGGCCAAAACCAGACCGAGTACGCCAGCCAGCTGCCGGGCAACCCGGCCGAGGAAAACCTGGCGAGAGGCCAGTGGTTCGGTGCGATGTTCCCAGGCCAACATGAAATTTGTTTAGGGCAAATAGAGGAAAAGACCAAGGGAGGAAGAAAATTTCTCTTTTTTAGGTTTCTCGCCTTCTCTTGCGGCAAAGGGGTCACATATGGGTCATGGCGGAGGTTCTCGCGCTGGCTAAGGCGTCAACTGCGGCGCTGGTAGCTGCTGCCACCTCGCGTCCGACCAAGTCCAACTTAGCTAAGGTGGCCAGCCGATCCGACCGCGCGGCAAACTCTGGCTCAGGAAAAATGTTGTCCGTTATCCGACATCCGCAGAGGAGGCCGATAAGGATGGCCTCGCGGGGATCGGGCAGATCTTCCCCGAGGACCAGTCGGCCGAGGCGCGTCCGTACTTCGGTGCGTTCATGGCCATCCACCGTGGGATACCGCCGCCGCCCGATAACCCAAAGGATTTTTTTGTCCTCTAAGCGGAGGATACCGCGAGCGATGAGACGATCGAGAGCCGGTTGTTCAATTTCCCGCTGTTTCTGGGATAAAATAGAAAGCCAGTAGGCAACAGGGTGGAGTTCTTTTTCGCCAGCGAGGAGGGACAGCCAGGGGTCGAGGAGAGGGTCTCCGAGGGCGGTGGCATTGATTACTGAGAGACTTTTGTCGTCGGTGTCAATTTTCCCGGCGAGGGCCAGATCGGCTAGAACCGCACCGGCCAGACCGTAACTAAGAGCGCTATAGGGCAGGTGCAAAGCTGCTCCGGTTTGGTCATCCAGAGCGAGGAGGACCACTTCCTCGGTTAAGGTTAGGTCTGGCATGATCATGAGATAGTGGCGTCGGCAACACTTGGGTGAATCTCCAATACCTGGAGGAACCCAGAAACTTCAAAGATTTCTCGGAGGTTGGGAGCCAAAGCTGCAAAACCGCATCTTCCTTTGGCGGTTGCTAATTTTTTTGCGGTAGAAAGAAAGACCCTTAAGCCAGCACTGCTGGCATAGTCGACACCCGAGCAATCGAAAACCAGATGGTTTATCCCAGTGGCCAAGAGGGATGAAATTTTATCTTCGAGGATCGGGGC
>CAXMPH010000042.1:7963-8273 GCA_964195055.1 uncultured Chthoniobacterales bacterium
TATCAGGAGTGGAACTTCATTAGCTGAAGATTCCCTGATTTCCATGATGCAAATTGGGTGGAGGCCTCCCTTGGATCAACCGTAGCTCTTGCTGTATTTTTTCTTGCCAGTGTCTTCCTCGGCCGCTTCCTCTGGCTTAGGTTTTTCTGGGTCCGGGGCGGTCTCCTCTGAGCTGGCGACCGGTTCGCTGGGGGTCTCTGCCACCATTTCCTTGGGTTCCGGTGTGGCCGCCCTGTTTCCGGTCTCAACGTAGGCTATCTGCAACTCTGCAATGACCTTGGTCAGGAGTTCACTTTCCTCCGCATTCAAA
>CAXMPH010000043.1:0-8225 GCA_964195055.1 uncultured Chthoniobacterales bacterium
GCGCTCGTCTTCCGCCACGATAGCGGCCTTGATCGTGATGTTTCGAGCAATGAGCGGGGCAAGGGATTGGGGAGAATCCTCGGGGTTGAGCTGGTCGAGCATGGCGGCATCGCGGATGGCGCCATGCTTGATCACCTCGGCGAAACCCTCTCGGTACTCGCGATCGGGCAGGGTAGAGAGGGTGGTGGTATCGGCCAGAACCAGCTCGGGTTGATGGAAGGACCCCAGAAGATTTTTCCCCGCTTGGGTGTTGACTCCGGTCTTTCCTCCGATGGCACTGTCGACCTGGGCCACAATGGTAGTAGGTACCTGCACGTAAGGAATCCCTCGGTGGTAGATGGCGGCGACGAAACCGGCGAGATCACCGATGACTCCGCCACCAAGGGCAACGACAAAGGAACCTCGGTCGAGTCCGCCAGCGATCATACGGTCCGCCAGATCTTCTGCGGCGGCTAAGCTCTTGGAGATCTCGCCTGGTGGAACTTGAAGAAGTTGAACGTCATAACCCGCCTGGCCAAGGGCGTGCTGGAGGGAGGCGCCATGGAGGCGTCCGACGTTGTCGTCGGTAATGATGAGGCATGAGCCAGAGAGCCCGGTCTCCCGACAAAGGGTCCCGGCTTGGGCCAGTAATCCCGGCCCAGCGAGGATACGGCACGGTTTGCCAGAGATATTAACTGGCAATTCAATGGTTGGGGATTTGCTCACGCGGTGGAGATACTATCTGCGGCCACGATGGCTGCTCCGATGAGGCCAGCCTGATTTTGTAGTTGGGCAGGGACAACCGGCACCTTGACCATGCTTTGGACCGTAGGAAGAAATTTTTCAGATTTGCGACTGACCCCGCCTCCAATGATGAAAAGATCGGGATTAAAGAGGAAGGCGTAGCGGGCAATAACTTCACCGACGCGTTCACCCCACTCGGTCCAGCCGAGATTTTTTTCATCTCGGATTCGTTCAGCGGCGCGCGCCTCGGCGTCCTTTCCCCGAAGTTCCATATGGCCTAGCTCAGTATTGGGAACAAGTTTTCCATTGAGAAAAACGGCGCTTCCAATGCCAGTGCCGAGAGTGAGAAGGATGACGACGCCGTTGATACCCCGCCCGGCTCCGTACTGCATTTCCGCGAGGCCGGCGGCATCGGCATCGTTCATCACCGCGGCAGGGCGCCCCAGTTTGGCAGAGAAAAATGTGGCCGCTTCAAATCCGGCCCAGACGGGATCGACATGGGCTGCCGTGAGAACGCGTCCGCTTTTGACTACCCCAGGGAAAGTGATGCCGATGGGACCAGTCGTTCCGGAGAATTTTTTGATGATTTGCTGGATGACCTCGGCCACGGCTTCCGGGGTGGAGGTTGCTGGGGTGGGGATACGCAAGCGATCGGCCGCCAGCACACCTTCGTCTAAATCGACGGGGGCTCCCTTGATGCCTGAACCGCCGATATCGATGCCGAGAATCTTCATAAGCCACAATTGCACAACAACTGCCCAGTGTGGGCAAGGGGTAAACAATGCCATGGGTAGTCTTTCCACTTGGCAAGGTGGAGGTTGCCGCGAAACACTTGGGATATGGCACTCCGGCTCGATCTGCATGTTCATACTCACTTCTCCATGGATGGGGTGAGTAGTCCTGAAGATATGGTGGCCTCAGCCAAGGCGGTGGGGCTACAAGGTCTCGCGGTGACCGACCACAACACCTCTGAGGCGATTGACGATATGATGGCCAAGGGGTTGGTCCGGGCGGACGGACAACCCGTAGATGGTTTTCTGGTTCTGCCGGGGATTGAGGTAACCACGGCCGAGGGTCATCTTCTCTGCCTTGGTTGTTCTCTTCCCTCCTCACTCAAAGGACTGCCGGCCAAAGAGGTCTGTCGCCTAGCTCACGCGGCGGGGGGAATTTGCGTGGCTCCTCATCCCTATGATCTTTTTCGTGCGGGAATTCGAGAGAGTGTGCTCGACACCCTACCTCTGGATGGACTGGAGGCCTTCAACGCGGCGACCACTCTGAGACGCCATAATCGCAAGGCCTACCAGTATGCCCTCCGGCGGGGGTTACCCATGACGGCCGGGAGCGATGCTCACCATGCCGGAGCGGTGGGGGTGGCTTCCACAATTGTTGACCCTGCCGATTTTTCCGTTGCCGGGGTACTCCAAGCTCTTCAGCAGGGTACCGAATTGGATCAGCACTATCTCAGTTTGGGTCAGACCATCCGGAAAACATGGAACAACTGGTTCCGCCTTCGGCGGAGAACCCGAGGGGCTCAGGCGGCGAGGCGGGCTTGAGCTACCCGATATCTGCTTGACCCTTGGCGCTACCCTGCCGACTTTCACGCCCGTGAAAAAAAATCGGCAGGGCCCAAGGCTAGCCCCGTGGAACGAGGTCTTTGGAGTGGATGGAGCGCCGCGGCAGATCTATCGCCCGCTCCTCGACCGAGTTCTCTCCTTGCCGCGGGGAGAAGCCAAACTCATGGCGGAGCGTCTCGAGGCGACGATGCGCGAAATGGGCGTAACCTTCGATATCGAGCGCATCTCCCCATGGGGGCAACGTCCCTGGTTCTGTGATCTCCTACCCCAGCTGTTCGGCGCTCTAGAATGGGAAGAGTTGGCCACTGGATTAAGTCAGCGGCTGCGTGCCTTCGAATTGTTTCTCCAAGATGTTCACGGCGAAAAAGAGATTCTGCGCCAGAATGTCATTCCCGCCCAACCCGTGCTGGGTAGTCCATATTTCCAGCGACCTGCGGTAGGGCTGCCTCGTCCGGATGGAGCCTTTCTCCATCTTTCGGGGGCGGCTCTCACCCGCTTGAGCGATGGCCGTATGGCCGTATCTCATCATTATTTTAGCAACGCTTCAGGTATTTCTTACATGATGCAGAATCGCCGCGCCCTTTCCCGTGTTTTTTCCGAGGTTTTTCTCGACCATAATCCCGGAAGTATTGCTGATGTGCCGGTAGCTATCCTCGAAGCCTTTCGCAGTTTAGCTCCTCATGCACCTGAGAAACCCGTTGTCGCCCTTCTCACTTCCGGCGGAAGTAGCGCGGCCTATTCCGAACACAGCTTTTTGGCTCGTCGAATGGGAGTTCCCTTGGTGCAGGGGTGGGTCGACTCGATGGTTTTTCGGCGTGATTCGATGCACGGCGTCCCCGGTTTGGCTCAGTGTGTTCGGCGCGGCACCGTAGCAGTGGCCAATGCCATGGGAAGCCAGTTGGCTGATGATAGAGCTCTCCTGCCATTCAGCTCTCAGATTATTCGCTTTTACCTAGGGGAGCAGCCCCTGCTGCCGACTCTGTCAACTTGGTGGCTAGGCGACATCGATCAGCGTGATCATGTTTTGGATCGTCTCGATGAGTTTGATATCCGCCCCCTCTACGGCGAGGGCATTGTTCACCATCAAGATTCTCCTCAGGCCGATGAGAAGAAATTGCGCAGGCACCTGCAGCAGAATCCGCACAACTGGGTTGCCCAACCACGCTCTATGGGGGCGACCACCACTTGTCTTAATCGGTCGGGAGCGCTTGGCCCGCGCCGCCAGGATCATATTGCCTTTGCCTCACGGCGTTCGGAGGGATCCTACGACGTCTTTCCCGGAGCATTGACCCGCATCTCTTCTGCCAAAGCCCTCTTTACCTCCTCGGAACTTGGTGGAGGTAGCAAAGACACCTGGATTTTGGGCGGCGATGGAAAAAAAGGTATGCCCCGTTTTCTTTCCGCTCGGCCTGGCGAACTCAACCGGCGAGAGAGTTGCGTCACTGCCCGGGTAGCTGATGCTTTCTACTGGCTCGGCCGGCATCTGGAGCGAGCTCAAAGTCTGGCTTACATGGTCGGAGTGGTGGAAAGCCTGGAAACGGAAGAACTCAATCGGGCCGAACGCCAGCTCTACCGACCGGTGTGGAACCGTATGCTGCCGCTGGTGGAGCAGTCCGAGTCTGGGCCAAAGCGGAGCATAACCACCGCGGTCGAGCGCTATCAACTGGTTCTCGATGGAAGGGAAGATGGATCGATTCTAAGCACCTTGCAGCGGGCTGGGCGCGGTGGAGATCAGATTCAAGAATGCCTGAGCATGGAAGCTCTCGGGGTATTAAATAATCTCGAATCTCGCTTGGCCCGGGCGAGATTTCGTCCCGATCAGGATGAGACCTCCCTTTCTTTGGCCACCCAGCGGTTTTGCGGTGAAGTCACCGCAGGAATCGCTGCTTTTTTTGGGATGGCTGAATCAACCATGCTGGCCGATCGCGGTTGGAACTTCTGCCGTCTCGGTCAGCAGTTCGAGCGTGCCTCCATCACCGCCCATGCGGGGGAGACTATCTTTAAATCGGTAGCCGAAAGATTGGAAAAGCTGTCAGACCTGTCCGGTCATGCCTTGGAAATTGAATTATCCGCCTTTTTGCGCATGCTGGGATCCCGGGATGTCTATCGACGGGTTTATCAGATGCGGGCAGAACCGGCGGCCGTGTTGGAACTGCTCTATGCCAATCCTCATATGCCTCGATCGGTTCGGCATTGCCTCGAAGAATGCCTGCGCCTGCTTGGTCGCGAAGAAGATGAATCGCCCGGGACCGCTCGGACGCGCGAGGCGCTGAGAGCGGTACTTCATCGTGTCGAGGGTTGTACCTGGACTTCCTATCTCCAGCCGGTGGTACTCGGCGGAGCGGAAAGCGAGGCTGGAGGAGGGGCTCATCTTGACCCGGAGCGCCTAGCTGGATTGGTTGATGCCTTGGGGGATATCGTGGAAAAAACCCAAGCCGTCCACCATGTCATGACAGACGGCTTGATCAGTTGCCAACTCCTCTCAGATTAAGTATGCGATTCGAGATCACCCACACCACGGACTACCGCTACGAGTGTTCCGCCAGCGAGGCTTACGTTGAGGCAAGACTTACCCCTCCTTCCCTGCTTTCGCAGAAAGTTGATCGGCACAAAATTACTTTCGATCCCCCCGCGCCCCTCTCCTTCTACACCGACTACTTTGGCAACTCGGTAGCTTTTTACTCGATGGTCAAGCGGCATGAGCATCTTCAGGTAATCAACCAGCTGAGGGTGACAACCTCGTTGACCGAACGGCCATCGGCCGCCTTGGATTTGACGGTGGGCGAAGCTCGGCAAATTTTTTCCTCGGTGGCGACGGATGTGTTCGACTACCTCCGGCCTTCGGTGGCGGTGACAACCGGCGGAGAGGCCGCCAAATGGGCGCGTCGTTTGCTCAAGCCCGATGCCACTTTGAGCGATTCGCTCGGTGCATTGAATCGAGCCATCTACGAGGGTTTTAGCTACCGTGAGGGAGCGACTGATAACGGGACCCCCCTCGCGGCTGTCTGGAAGGCTCGCGCCGGAGTTTGCCAAGACTTCGCCCACATCATGCTCAGCGTGCTCCGCACGGCAAGGCTGCCCGCCCGCTACGTCTGTGGTTACATCGAAACCAATCAGTCGTCTTCTGCTGATCGACTCATCGGGGCGGTGGCGACCCACGCATGGGTTGAGGTACTGGTTCCAGGGATGGTCTGGGTGCCCCTAGACCCAACCAATAATCAGTGGTGCGGAGAGCGTCATGTCGCGGTATCTTTCGGTCGTGACTTTGCCGATGCCACACCGTTACGTGGAACATTTAAGGGAAATGGAGGACAAAAGATGTCGGTTAAGGTGGAAATGAAGCGAAAAAAGGTTGGGCCGTGAAGCTCTCGATTACTTACCGGGCTGAGTATGCCTACGAAAAGTCGGTTAGCCTTTCCCCGCAGGCAGTCCGTCTTTTCCCCCGAGACGTCCTTTATGCCCGGATCGAAACCTTGAATTTTACCACTAATTCGAAGGCAACCATTCACTGGCGGAGCGATATTTTTGACAATGTCCTAGCCCATTGTTTTTACCCTGAGGTAGAAGACCGGCTCGTCTTCTCGCTCGAGGCCACCATGGCGGTGCAAGAGCGCAATCCGTTCGGCTTTCTTCTGGAGAACCGGGCGCTCGAGCTGCCGGTGGGATATGATGTCCGAGAAGAGGCTCTGCTCGCCGCTTACTTCGATGGGGATAGCGTCGCCTTGCCGGCTGCTCTACAGCCGGTGGCCAGCCTAGATACGGTGAATACTTTGGTGGCGATGAACGAATGGATTCATCAGAATATTGCCTACGAGCGGCGGGAGGAGGGTATGGCTTTCAGCCCGGGGGAAACCCTGCGCCGCGGGCGTGGTGCCTGCCGCGATACCGCAGTATTGCTCGCCGCCGCCCTGAGAGCGCAAGGTCTGGCCGCCCGTTTGGCCAGCGGTTACCTCTGGGAGAGCATGACGGATCCCGCGGAGAAAAAAGCGGAAGGCGCCCTCCATGCCTGGACTGAGGTTTACCTCCCCGGGGCAGGCTGGATGGCCTTCGATCCCTCCAATGGTGTCCTCGTAGATCACCACTACCTTACCGCCGCTGTCGGAAGAGTCAGCGAGGATATCTCGCCGATTTCCGGTCACTACTACGGCGATGAGATTGTTTCGAGCAGTCTGGCTGCTTCTTTGCTGATCGAACGGTTGTAGCGGATTCTCCGATTTTCCTCGCCGATTAGGCCATGATCTCTTCGTGAAAGAGACGACCTTCCGTGGTGGGATTGACATAGCCTGCTCTAATGGTGAAGTCGCCAAAGCGCTCGCCTTCCATCCGTTCGGTGGCGTAGCGACGGATAATGGGGCTGAGTTCCTCGACAATGTGCTCGGCCCGGACGGAGGGCTTGTAGAGTTTATTCAGCCGTGAGCCGTCAAAGGCGGCGCCGAGGTAGATGTTGTACTTACCCGGAGCACGTCCGACGAAGCCGATCTCGCCGAGGTAAGGCCGAGCGCAACCATTGGGGCAGCCGGTCATGCGGATAATGATATCATCATGGCGAAGGCCGCATTCCTCAATCGTCTCGTCCAGCTGGGTGATCAGGTCTGGGAGATAGCGTTCGCTTTCGGCCAAAGCTAAGCCGCAGGTGGGCAGGGCGACGCAGGCCATAGAGCTGAGGCGGAGGCCGGTCAGATGCTCGGGATGATTAAGTTTGTATTTTTCGAGAAGGGCCTCGAGGCGGGGCTTTTCTTCCTCGCTAACGCCGCCGATGACCAAGTTCTGGTTCCCGGTCAGTCGAAAGTCTCCCAAGTGCACCTTGGCGATTTCGCGTAGGCCTGTTTTGGCTGGGAGGGCATCGGTGTCGCGGAGACGGCCGTTTTGAATAAAAAGGGTGTAATGCCAGCGATTGTCTGTCCCGCGAGTCCATCCGTAGCGGTCGCCGGAGCTTGCAAATTCGAACGGACGGGGTTGCCCCATTTTGTAGCCGAGACGCTGCTCCAGCTCCTCGCGGAACCAGTCGATGCCGCGATCCTCGATAGTGTACTTGAGCCGGGCGTGTTTGCGATTGGTCCGGTCACCAAAGTCACGCTGGACCTTAACGATGGCCTCGGCTACCTCGAGAATTTTTTGGCGTGGGATGTAACCGAGAAGGTTGGCTAAGCGCGGGTAGGTTTTGTTGTCACTGTGTGACATCCCGAGTCCTCCACCCACTGTCAGATTGTAGCCGACGATGCTATCGTTTTCCGCAATGGCAATAAAACCAAGATCTTGCGTCCAGATATCAATGTCGTTGCTCGGAGGTATGGCAAAGCCGATTTTGAATTTTCGGGGCAGGTAGGTCTTGCCGTAGATCGGCTCTTCCTCGGCCTCGGGTGAGACTTTTTCGCCGTCGAGCCAGATTTCATGGTAAGCACGGGTCGTCGGGGTTAGGTGGGTGCTAACCGCTCGAACATCTTCGAGGACGGGAGCGTGCAGGGCCGACTGCCACGGATTGGGGTTGCACATGACGTTGCGGTTGACGTCTCCGCAGGCGGCGATGCAATCCATGAGGGCGGCATCGATGCCCTGCATCGTGGTTTTGAGAACGTCCTTGGTAATAAAGTGAAGCTGGAAGGCTTGACGGCTGGTCAGCTTAAGGGTGTGGCTGCCGTAGGTATCTGCCAAGGCATCGATCTTGAGCCATTGCTCTGGAGTGCAGACCCCACCAGGAACACGGATGCGGATCATGAAGAGGAAGGCCTTCTCCAGACCGGCTTTTCGGCGTTCGATCCTCTGGTCCCGATGGTCCTGCTGATAGATTCCGTGAAATTTGGAAATGTTGGTGTCGTCTTGGGAAATAGCTCCGGTGCTGCGGTCTTCCAAACCGGCAGCCAAGGTGCCGCGGAGAAAGTTACTGGCATCTTTGATGTCTTCCACCTTGGTAGGTGGTTTGATTGGGGC
>CAXMPH010000044.1:0-4807 GCA_964195055.1 uncultured Chthoniobacterales bacterium
CTCGCCTCCCGCTCGCCTGCTCCATCCAAAGGCATCTTGGGTGTCCTTCAGCGCAGGGAAACCTCGCCGGTTGGCCCCGGTCAATTGACCCGAGAACGTTTTCCTTGCTCCCACCTTGCCCCCACAGGACCAAAGTCGGAAGCGAGACCTCACGGGACAAATTCTCCATCCCTCTGTCCGTGCTTCGGCTCTCTTTCATTTCGACTGCCTTGGCAGAGGAGAGCGCGCCGCCAAAGCGAGGAAGGCCCCTGCTAAAAGTACAGCCCCAGCAGCAATCTGCCCCCAGCCGAAGGTCTCGTCGAAAAAGAGAGTGGAGAGCAGGATGGTCCCCAAAGGACAAAGCAGGAGAGCGGACTGCGACGGCGCCACCCCCAGATCGCGGATACCGACATAGTAGAGCCAGTGCCCTAAGCCGATGGAGACAATGCCTGATCCGAAAAGGATGCCATTGGTCCAGGCATCGACACGAAAAATGGTGGAGGCATCCCCAAACAAAAGCATGAGGGGCAAAAGCAGCGCCGCGGTGGAGAAGCCAATCATGCCAAACCCAAGGGCTGGGCCGGTACGCACCGTGAACTTTTTTACCATGATCCCATAAAAAGACCATCCGAGAGCTGCCGTGACCGCGAGCCAAAAGCCGGTCCAAGGGAACGACCCAGCCATAGAATCGTTGGGCACCCAAACGAGGCCGATGACACCGGCCAGAGCCAAAACCGTACCGGCTTGGAATTTTAAGCTGCGCCCAATCCAACGCTCATCCGCAAAAAAGACAACCGCCAGCAAAGCGGTAAAGATCACCGACATGCGTCCAAGCAGGGCGTAGATACCTGGCCAAAGCAAAACAACAGCGATGGTCTGAGCCACTTGATGGATAACATTGGGTACTGCGGCAGCGGCACAGCCAAGCCAGTCCTTGCTACCCAGCCGCCTGAGGGACCACCGGGAGCGCCAGAGCAAAAATGGGAGGACCGCGAGAAAACCGGCGGCATAACGGTAGAAGTTCTGCGACCAAGGATCAAAATCACGGGCCAGCCAGAATTGAAAAATCGGCGGAGTCGACCAGATAATAATGGTTGCGGCTAAGGCAAGGCGACCGCGCCAAATCTGAGAGCGACCGCTCACCCCTGCGCCGCCCTACCCCGGCCAGCGGGACAAGGAAATCGCCGGTGATTATGATCGAGGAATGGGCCGAGATAAGCAGAAACGACTTTTATCTGCGTCCGCTGCTGGTCATGAAATATTTTTTCGATTCGCCCAAGAGAACAGATGAGGACCCCTTGACTTGTTTTGAAGTGGGGCAGCAATTCTTGGCTCATTGGGATCATGCTGCCGCCCGCCCCCGACAAAGTCCATCGCCATGCGGTCAACCACGAGCCATGATGAGCGGTCCATGAAACTTGGTACGGAACTCGAACTCATCATCACAGACGTGGCCTACGGAGGCGCCGGCATCGCTCGTCACGAAGGCCGGGTAGTTTTTGTCCCCTTCACCATCGCGGGTGAGAAGGTGCGGGCACGCCTGACCAAGGTCCACCGCAACTGGCTGCGGGCGGATCCTCTAGAGATTCTCTCTCCTTCCCCCCACCGGGTAGAGGCACCCTGCCCTTGGTTCACCAAGTGCGGCGGTTGTGCCTACCAGCATGTGGCTTACCCACACCAGCTGGAGATCAAAACCCATCAGGTCACTCAGGCCCTGCAAAGGATCGGAAAATTTTCCGAACCACCAGTCGAGCCGGCCCTCCCCTCCCCTCTGGATTACGGTTACCGCAACCGCATTACCGTCCATGTCGAACCTCCCAGTATCGGCTTCCGCGGCACCGACCCACGGCGCCTCATTGACATCCGAGCCTGCCTCCTTGCCGACGAGATCGTTAATTCTGAGCTGGTGAGATTGCGCAGGAAAAAACACCCGCATTCCGGGCCGGCCACCCTGCGTAGTTTGCAGGAGCACGGCGGCTTTCGCCAGGTCAATGATGGGGCCGCCGATGTCCTAGCCGACCTCGTTCTTGAGTTGGCCGGAAAAGGTGAGCTGCTCATCGACGCCTACTGCGGAGCAGGATTTTTTGCCCGCAAGCTGCGGCAAAGTTTCACCCGCATCATCGGCATTGACTGGGATGCCCGGTCCATGGCGTCGGCCCAGAATGGGGCCCTCCCCACCGAAGAATACCGTACCGGAGATACGGCCGAGTTACTCCCGATTGCCCTGGCAGAAACTTCTGATCCGGTGGTTCTCCTCGATCCGCCCGCTCAAGGACTAGCCCCGGCGGTGATCGGCGCCCTTCTTTCGGCACAGCCTCCCCGGATCGTCTATGTCTCCTGCGACCCAGCCACCTTGGCGCGGGATCTAAGCAAGCTAGGGAAAGTTTACCAGCTACGGCGGGCCGCTCCGGTCGACATGTTTCCCCAGACCGCCTCGATCGAAACAGCCTGCCTCCTCGAACTTTAGACCCGCCTCAGCCCGGGATACTTTTCAGCATCTCGTCATTGGTGGGATACTTGCGGACAAAGTGGAGCAGGCGCTCGATCGCTTCGATCGGCTTGTGGCCAGAGAGACCCCGACGGATGACGTTGATCTTGTGCAGCTGGTCTTCCGGCAGGAGCAGTTCCTCTCGTCGGGTACCGGAAAGGAAAATATCGACCGCGGGGTAGACCCGCTGGTCGCTCACCTTACGATCGAGGACGAGCTCCATGTTGCCAGTGCCTTTGAACTCCTGGAAAATCAGTTCGTCCATCCGGCTGCCGGTATCGATGAGGGCTGTGGCCATGATGGTGAGCGAGCCGGCTTCCTCAGAATTACGGGCCGCAGCAAACAATTTTCGGGGAATTTCCAGAGCACGGGAATCAACTCCGCCGCTCATGGTACGGCCGCCGCCACTGGTGGCGTTATTGAAAGCTCGGCCGATCCGAGTGAGGGAGTCCATCAGGACAAACACGTCCTTGCCCATCTCCACGAGACGCTTGGCCCTTTCGACGGCGAGGATGGCGATACGGGTGTGACTTTTAACATCACTGTCGTTCGAGCTGGCCATCAATTCGGCCTCCGGCACGGTGCGACGGATTTCCGTGACTTCCTCCGGACGCTCGTCGACCAAGAGAATAATCAACTTTATCTCAGGGTGGTTTTTTACCACGGCCTCAGCAATGTGGAGCAAGAGGGTCGTCTTGCCCGTGCGGGGAGGCGCCACAATCAGTCCACGCTGTCCCTTGCCTATCGGAGTCATGATGTCCATGACACGGGTGGTGTAGCGGGCTGGATCGGTCTCAAGAGCAACCCGCGAGTTGGGATTGATCGTGGTTAATTCCTCGAAGAGCGGGATGTTGGCATACTTCTCCGGATCCTCCCCCTCGATCTCGGTACAACGGAAAAGCTGAGGGCCTCGACTACCTTTGCGAATTTCACCCTTGATCCAAACACCGTCGCGCAAATTGTAAGCGCGAACGACTTCGGGAGTGACAAAGACATCATTGTTTGACTGGGTAAAGTTCCTCTTGGGGTTGCGAAGAAACCCAAATCCTTTGCCACTAACTTCGACGATTCCTTCTTCAAAAACAGGATCACCTGCCGGCTCATCGCCCTCGATTGGGACGCCTGCATCAGCTGGGCCGTCGTTTTCACGGGAACCACCGCCGCCGCCCTCACGGGAACCTCCCCCCCCGCGGTCGTCACGGAATCGCCGATTGCGGCGTTGGCGGAAGTTACGCTGGCGGCCACGTCGCCCTCCTCCCTCGTTGCGCTGACCTCCACCGCCTTCGCCGGAGGACGAGGCAGGCTCCTGACGGTTGTCAGGCTGGGTCGGTTCGTTTGCTTGGGCAGGCGGAGCCTGACTCGGTTTTTCGGAGGCGTTGTTTTCGTCCATGATGTCTTGGTTGATCAGTTGTGGCCGGGGAATCGTTGAGAGATAATCTCAGGCCTATCGAAGTTGAAGGTAATCTCGGGCGCTGGGGCATTGCTGCCGCTAACCTTGCTGGCGCGTTTGTTGTTAAAAAATGACATGTTTTAAGAGCGTGCTGCTTTGGAAGACCGACCGTCACCGAACCAGAAAGTCCGAATTCGGAAGGCCCAACTTGACCGTGGGCATGATCTCGGCCACTGGATTGGAGAAAAGTTCCCCGGTTGGGCTTCGATCACGCCTTGGATACGCTTGACTGTGGACCACCTGATGTAACCGGCCGTCTTAGCTGCCTGAACCTGTCTTCAGGAACCGGTAGTGAAACAGGTGTAAATTTTTGTTCTTCGAGGATTGCGCGTCGGTCAAGGACATAACCTTGCCAGCTTCGCGTTGAGTAAGGAGCGCGAGGAATGGCGCGGGCAATCAGAACGTCTTAAATAAGACACCCGAGAGGAGTTGATGTCAACCAGCCTTTGGCAGAAAAGCGTCAAGCCATGATCTCCTGAGCTATCTCCTGCCTCTTCGCCTCCCCGAATAAGCGAGCCACCAGAGCGAGACCAAACTCTAGAGCCGTGCCGGGTCCGCGCGAAGTGATGACAAGCCCGTCCTCCACCAATCTCTCCTCAGCTTGTATACCGGGTAATTGAGTGGCCACGGCGGCATGGGCGGTGAAGCGTCTCCCCTCAAGCAAACCCGCATCCTGGAGCACCAGAGGACCAGCGCAAATAGCGGCAACCGTTTTGCCAGCGCCGAAAAACTTTTTTGCCAGTTCCGAAGGGCGGCCATCGCTGCGAAAAATATCCACCGCTGCACCGCCCGGAATAAGGAGCAAATCAAAGTCTTCCATAGCCAATCCATTGAGCGGCCTATCCCCGCGCAGCATCATTCCATTGCGCCCCTTGATATAGGGATCTTCT
>CAXMPH010000044.1:4817-8182 GCA_964195055.1 uncultured Chthoniobacterales bacterium
GAGCACCACCTCGCTTCCAGCCCGGCGCAACACGTCAACTGGGGCGACCAACTCCAACTCCTCGACTCCTTCGGCGAGAAGGCAAAGTACCCGTTTCTTCATCGAAGCAATTTAAGAGCCCTAGGAGCAAGGGCAAGCAGGCATTGTCTTGGGGTGGCCACTCTGTCCATTCCTCCGCGACCTTAGGGACACTTAGATTCCCTGACCAACGCGTCCATCGACTAGCACCGCTCTGGGAGTGTCGAAAAAACGGAGCCGACGGGACTCGAACCCGCAACCTCTGCCGTGACAGGGCAGCGCTCTAACCAATTGAGCTACGGCTCCTCAAAGGAGAATTGAATAAAGCCTAGTGAGCCCCGAGGCGAAAGCTCTTTTTACATAAACCAATTTCACGTGCGTTCGGTAAGGAGCGGTTTTACTCTTCTCTTCTCATGCCGACCACTCCCTTAGCCGCGGCCGCGGCCGACCTGCTTTCAGCTGGCGAGGAGACCCTAGGGCAGTCTCCTTGCCTCGTCGGTTTGGACGGATTTGTTGACACCATCCTGCATGTGGTGGCCACCCGAGAAAACGCCGAAAATTACACTCGGATAGAGAAAATGGCGGAGTTTTCTCAACGGATCACCGGCGCCATTGGCCTCAGCACCAACTTCGAAATGGTCCAGCAAATGGTCAAACTTGGGGGCAATGGCCCGATCATGGCCAACGCCTTGGATACTTACGGCGCCCCGGTTACCTACGTCGGCCTCCTCGGAACCCCCAATCTCCATCCCGTCTTTGCTGATTTCGCGAAAAGAGCCAAGGTTATCTCTCTCGCTGAACCCGGTTACACCGACGCGATCGAGTTCGATGACGGAAAGCTTATGTTGGGCAAGAACCTGAGCCTAGGTGAGGTAACTTGGGAGAATCTCCTCGCCCATATTTCTCTGGAAGAAATGGTCGAACTTTTTAACAAATCCGCCCTGATTGCTCTGGTCAACTGGACCATGCTGGCCGGGATGACCGGCATCTTTGAGGCTCTCCTCGCCAAGGTAATGCCCCGGGTAGCTGGATCACCTTGGATTTTTTTTGATTTAGCGGACCCGACCAAACGGACCCGAGAGGATATCGCTAAAGCGATCGACCTCATCGCCAAATTCTCTCAGCACGCCAGGGTGATCCTCGGCCTCAACTTAAAGGAGGGACGCCAGATCGGGGAAGTCCTCGACTTGCCCGCTTTCCCGGAAACAGCCTCAGCCGTGGCGGCCCAAGCTGCCAAGATTCGGGAGAGACTTGGATTAGAAACCGTAGTGATTCACCACGTCTCCTTTGCCGCGGGGGCAGATCGAGTGAGCCACCTCGCCGTCAAGGGACCACTCGTGGAAAAACCAAGGATTAGCACCGGAGCAGGTGACCACTTTAACGCGGGATTTTGCATCGCTTGCCTACTCCATGCTCCTCTTGATCTGAGACTGCAGATTGGGGTAGCTACCTCTAGCTACTACGTTGGTACGGGGAAGACTCCATCGACCAAGGATATGGTCGAATTCCTTAACCATCTCTCGGTCTGATCACTCATCTCCATGTCCTCACCCTCACTCTCTCAGAAACTTTTCACCGCGGCCCAGCGGCATATCCCTGGCGGGGTCAATTCGCCGGTACGGGCCTTCCGCGCAGTCGGCGGCGAGCCATTTTTTGTTGATCACGCCCACGGGTCTAAAATCCGTGATGTCGATGGAAGGGAGTACATTGACTATGTCGGCACCTGGGGGCCAGCCATCCTCGGGCATGCCCCTTCGGTGGTGATCAAGGCGGTTCACGCCGCTGCCTTGCATGGCCTTAGCTTTGGCATCCCCAATCCCTATGAGGTGGAAATGGCAGAATTGCTCACTTCTTGGGTACCCTCTCTCGAAAAAGTAAGGATGGTCAACAGCGGCACCGAAGCCACCATGTCGGCGGTCCGCCTGGCCCGCGGGTTCACGGGGCGGGATAAAATCTTAAAATTCGATGGTTGCTACCATGGCCATGTCGACTCCCTCCTCATCCGCGCCGGCAGCGGCCCTTTGACTCACGGACAATCGGACAGTGCCGGCGTACCTTCCGCCCTAGCGGAGCTAACCATGACGCTGCCCTTCAACGACTTCGAATCCCTTGAGGAGATTTTCGCCACCGAAGGCGACCAATTGGCCTGTCTCATTGTCGAACCCGTGCCAGCCAATGCTGGGTTGATTCTCCCGCAGCCCGGCTATTTGCAGAAAATGCGCGAGCTATGCACGGCCCACGGAACCCTCCTCATTTTCGACGAGGTCATGACCGGCTTCCGCGTCGCCAGAGGCGGGGTTCAGGAATTGACAGGGATCACCCCCGACCTAACAGCTCTGGGTAAAATTATTGGAGGGGGATTACCGGTGGGAGCCTTCGGGGGGCGGGCCGACATCATGGATTATCTGTCGCCGAACGGACCGGTCTACCAAGCGGGAACCCTTTCCGGAAATCCCCTGGCCATGGCGGCCGGCTTAGCCCAGTTACATGAGTTGGAGCGCACCGGCGCCTGGGATCGGCTGGAGGCCCTTGGAGCGCAACTGGAAGCGGGAGTGCGTGACATCCTGACTACGACAGGTAAAGAATACGCCTTCCATCGTATCGGCAGTATGTTTTGTCTATTCTTTACCGATGGTCCGGTGAGAAACCTCGCCGAAGCCAATCACTCTGACACCAAAGCCTTCGCAAAATTCTTCCATCACTGCCTTGAGCACGGGGTCTACCTAGCCCCCTCACAATTCGAGACAGGATTCATCAGCACCGCACACACCGCCAAAGATTTGGAGCGCACCGCAGAAGTTGTCATGGAAGGGCTAGATCACACCGTATGAAAGAGAACTCTCAACAGGAAGACCGCTCGATAGAGTTGGAGTTGATTGCCCGGATTGCCCGAAGCGAACGCGCCGCTTTCGAGGAATTGTACACTCGTTACAGCAACATCCTCTACGCTACCGCTTTCAAGTTTCTCAAGCAGGATGCCGATGCCCAGGATGTCGTGCAGGACGTGTTCATTCAAATCTGGGACAAGGCCAAGCTTTACGACCCAACCAAAGGCAAGCCGCTAACTTGGGTGCTTACTATGACACGCAATCGCTCGATCGACCGCATCCGAGCCATCCAGCGGCGGAGTCGCCTGCGCAACGACTTTGAGACAGAAACAACCGTCGATGAATCCACGGAGATCAGGGAGGCGTTATCTAAGGTGGATGCAAACGAAAAAGGACAGATCCTTCGCGATGCGGTCAGCAGTCTCTCCCTCCAACAGAGGGTGGTTATCGAAATGGCTTTTTTTCGTGGGCACACCCAAACCGAGATCGCCGAAAAACTTGGCGAGCCTCTTGGTACAA
>CAXMPH010000045.1:0-8032 GCA_964195055.1 uncultured Chthoniobacterales bacterium
GATACAATTGACCCGAATTTTTTTGGCGCCGAGATCGTAGGCAAGGTAACGGGTGGAGGACTCCAGAGCCGCCTTGGCTACTCCCATAACATTGTAGTGAGGGACCACCTTAACGCTGCCGAGATAGCTCATGGCGACGATACTCCCGCCCTCAGTCATCATCGGCGAAGCCTCTCGAGCCAAAGCCACAAGGGAGTAGGCACTAATGTCGAGAGCGGAGGAAAAAGCGCCACGAGTGGTCGAGACAAAGTCCCCCTCCAAGGCATCCTTTGGGGCAAAGGCCACCGAGTGCAAGAGCAGATCTAGGCGATCGGTGTGCTCTTTTACCTTCTCAAAAAAGGCGGTGATTTCTTCGTCCTTTGAGACATCACAGGGATAGATCACGGTATCGGAGCCGAACTCCGAAACCAGTTCTTCGACGTTATCTTTGAGCCTTTCGCCCTGATAGTTGAAGATAAGCTTAGCCCCCGCTTCCTTCCACGCCCGAGCAATCGCCCAAGCAATACTTCGCTTATTGGCCACCCCGAAGACGACCCCAACTTTACCGGCAAGAATTCCTTCACTCATAAGGTTCAAAGCATGGCCAATCGGGGCCTCCTAGGTCAATGGTGCGGTGCAGCAGACGATTTGCATCTCCCGCCCCTCTTGTTAAATTGTTGTCTTATGTCTGCCTGCTGCCAGAGCACCGGCTGCGAGGAAACTCCAGACCAAGCCACCTTGAAGCGCGAAGCCCGCACTTGGCTGCGCCTTGGTATGGCCGGACTCCTCGCCGCTCAGGCGATGATTTTTAGCCTCGCCGTCAACCTTTCTCCGGTTGAGGGAACGGCTCGCCTCGTTATTCATAGTGCCTTGGCCCTCTCTGCCCTCGGTGTCTTTTTCCTCGCGGGATGGCCCATCCTGCGCGCCTCATGGGAAGCCGCTCGGCAACGCCGGATCGTTTTCGAGCAATTCTTCCTCGCGGGCATCCTCGGCGCCTTTGCCGCCTCGGGGCAAAGCTCCCTCACGGGGCATGGCCATGTCTACTACGAGGTGGTCGCCGTCCTCGTTGCCATCTACACCTTCGGCGATCTCCTCGGACGACGACGACGCGACGCCCTGCGCCAGTCGATGAAAAATCTCGGAGCCGCCTTCGACACCTGCGTACGCCTCGATCCAGAGGGCCGAACTGAAACTGTCTCAGTCGACCTCATTGTTCCCGATGATGAGGTTTTGGTGGGAGCGGGTCATGGCATCCCCGTTGACGGCACGGTTGCCCAAGGTGTCGCTCTGGTTAGTGAGGCCGCCCTAACTGGCGAGCCTTACCCCGTGGTTAAGCGACCGGGCCAGAGTGTCATGGCCGGCAGCCGGGTGGAGGACAGCACCCTACGGATCAAAGCAGAATCAGGTGGGCGATCTCGGCGGCTCGACCAATTGCTCCAGTCAATTGAGGAAGCACGGCAAAATCCCGGCCGCATCCAAAGGGAAGCCGACCGCCTCGTGGCTTGGTTTCTTCCTTTGGTCATCCTCGTGGCCGTGACCACCACCATCGGTTGGACCCTCTCCAGCGGTTGGGTTACCGGCGTCTTCAACGGCCTTGCCGTCCTTCTCGTGGCCTGCCCCTGCGCCATGGGCCTAGCCACCCCAGTTGCCATCTGGGCCGCCTTGGCCGCCTTGGCTAAGCGGGGGCTTCTCGCCCGAGGCGGTGAGAGTATCGAAGCCTTGGCCTCCATCGATACCGCCGTCTTCGACAAAACGGGAACTCTCAGCGAAAGCGATGCCCTCCTTGTCGATTTCGTGTGCCCAGCCCAAATCGACCGCGCCCGATTACTCCGTGAAATCGCGGCGGTGCAAGCCGGGAGTAATCATCCCATCGCCCGGGCTTTCCGTGCCCTTCCTCAGGGCAAAATCCCCCTCCTTGCCGAACAAGTGCGCATCCTCCCCGGGGCCGGGTTGGCCGGAAGATTGCCCGATGGGACCGAGTTGCAAATCGGTAATGACACCATTCTCTCAGAAACGGAAGAGGCCGCTCCACTCCGCGCCCTCCTTGCCTCTGGGGTCGATCAGGGACACCACATTTTTATCCGCCGTGGCGGACAGCTTTGCGGCCTCGCCATCCTCCGAGAATCCCTCCGCGACTCAGCCCGGACTGCCCTCGATGGAATGCGGCGACTAGGGATACGAACCATCATCATGACCGGCGACCGCGCGGAAAATGCCGCACCCTTCGGTTTCGACGAGTGCCTCGCCAGACTGAGCCCCGCGGACAAACTAGCCGAGGTGGAGAAACTCAAAGCGGCGGGGCAAAAGGTTCTCTTTATTGGCGATGGGACCAACGATGCCCCCGCCATGGCCAGCGCCGCCATCAGCATCGCCATGGGAGGCGGGAGCGAGCTTCCCCGAGAAACGGCCTCGCTTGAATTGCATGGACAAAACCTCCAAGCCATCCCCGAATCGATCGGCCTCTGCCGGGCTACCGTCCGGGCCATCCGCCGCAATATCGCTTTTGCGGCTTGCTACAACATCGTTGGCATCTCCCTCGCCGCCGCGGGAATCCTCCACCCGATTGCCGCCGCCTTGATCATGCTTGTCTCCAGCATGACGGTGACCTGGCGGGTGCTGAGAGAAACATCCGAGGCCGCCCTGCTCAAATCTACGACCCACCCCAAGATCAGCCCAGCTTCCCCTTGGGTTCTCCCCAAGTTTGACCGGCTCGCTTTCGCCCTCACCCTCGCGGCCCAAGGACCCGTCATCGTTTGGCTCGGCGGCTTTTCCGGAACCACCGCGGCCGGCTTCATTGCCTCATTCCTTGCCGCCGGGGCAGCCCTCCTCCTTTGGTCCCGTGAGCGGAAGTGGTCTCCCGCGGCCCACATGACCGTAGCCATGTTTTCCCTCGGCGGTCTCGCCCTCCTCGTCGGATGGTGGGCTGATGCTGGCTTTGCTGCGGTGGTGCGGGAGGGTGTCTGCCTCTGCGGCTGCGCCAAATCCAATATGGGCCTGGGACTGCTAGCCTCGCTCACCTGGATGGACGCCAGCATGCTCGTGGCAGCCCTCCCTTCACTCTTTCTCGATCGGGCGACGTCCCAAACCTACACCCGCCGCTTTTGGTGCTGGATGGCCGGGCTGGCGGGGATGTTTCTCGGCATGGAGATCGGCGCCATTGCCTTAGCAGGCCTCCCCATCACCGATGCCTCGGCCCAATTTTTTCTTACCTTTGCCGCCATGGTTTTGGGCATGTGTCTGGGGATGCTGGTTGGGTGCGAGATTGCCCAGCGTCTTGTGCGGAGAACCCAGTGAAGTCATAGTAGCGTCCCTTTACGCCCCCGTAGTTCAACGGATAGAACGGAGGTTTCCTAAACCTTAAATCCGGGTTCGATTCCCGGCGGAGGCATACTTTTAAGGACCCTATCCCCACCGATGTCCCACCCCCAGTGCTTTGCTGGCAGGCGTGAACACCTTCATCGACATCCTCTTCATTATCTTGGCCACCACCGCCATCGTCTCCACCTTTCTCCTCTTCTCCGATTTGCTCCAGATAAGCCGGCCACTTTCCCCGCGTCCCCGGAGGCTGACCAAAGAAATCGGCCTTACGGTGCTTCCGAAGTGAGGGGCTCCGCCCTCTCGGGATTTTCCTCAACTGGCAGCAGTTCAAGGCTGGCAAGAAAGCCGAGAACTTCCTCGCGGATGAGGGCTTGAGCCCGGTTTCCTGCCTCGCCCGAGCGAAAATCCCAAAAAACATCGTGCCCGGCATCTTCGAGGATGAGCAACTGGCATCGGTTTCCATTGGCTAACATGCGCTGGGTGAACTCCTCGGACTGATCCAAGGGAATCACCCGATCCTCCGCCCCATGAACAACCAGGGTGGGAGGCATCTTCTGGGGCATCCGCTCCGCCACAGAAAGAGCGGGAAACCAAGGGGTGGCGGTAACCGGGGCAAAAAGAATCAGGGCCGCCGGAGGCCATTTCGGCACCGGGTCCTCGGCGCGCTCGGGCGAGAATGGCTCGGCAATCGCCGTCCAAGCACCGACATGGCCTCCGGCCGAGTAGCCTTGCACGATGATCTTGGCTGGGTCGATCCCATACTCGGCAGCGTGGTCTTGCATCCACCGTACCGCGGCACGACTGTCCGCGACCGCATCCGCCGGAGTCGTGCCGAAACGACCCGCCGTACGGTAATCGGGAGCGACTCCGACCATGCCTTGGCGTGCCGCCGCCTTGGCCCAAGGGATGCTGCCCCTCGGAGTGCCTATTTTCCAACCCCCACCAAAAAAGGTAATGAAACAGGGACGCCGATCACTGGCCTTCCATCCCTTCGGCCGGACCAGATGAAGGAGAATTTTATCCTCTCCGATTTCTTTGAAGACCACCGATTCTGCCCCGGGCAAGGAAAGAGGAGTGATCTCCTTGGCTCGAGCCCCTTGAGCGGGGGCAAAAGACAGGAGGACCAAAAAAATCAGGAAGAAAAGATGAGGGGGATAGAATTTCGACATAAAGAAATAAGCATGCCAAAGCTTCTCCAAGGAGGGCAATAGACCTCTATTTTTTTCCTCTGGCTTGCGGCAGACCGACTCGGAGTGTTTAATTGCCGCGAAGACTACTTCCGGATGGGTGGCAGAGTGGTCGAATGCGCTCGCTTGGAAAGCGTGTGTGCAGCAATGCACCGAGGGTTCGAATCCCTCCCCATCCGCCAGTCTCCCTAGGGAGGCGGCCCCCTTCTGCCGGAAAATTTGAACAAGGCAGCGGCGGAAAAATCGTCCCCGAGGCTCTCCACTGACTCCTTGGCTCAGGCCCCTTAAGCGAGAGCTAGCTTCTCGAGTAACCGGGTGTGGATGTTCTCGAACCCGCCATTACTGAAAACAACAATAACATCATCCGGATTGGCCAGGTCAGTGACCCGACTAACGATGGACTCTGTGTCAGGCTCGTAAAATGCTTTCTTGCCGGCGCGCTGGAGGTCGGCCACCACTTTTTGCGGATTGAGGCGCTCTTTTTCCGGCAGTTGCTCCATCCGAGCCACCTCAGCCAAAACAACCCCGTCAGCTTGGGCAAAAGCTTGGGGCAAAACCTCTTGGAAGACGGCCCGGCGGGTCGTGTTGGAGCGTGGCTCAAAAACAGCCCAGAGTTTCGCGGCGGGGTATTTCAGCCGAAGCCCCGCGAGGGTCTGGGCAATCGCGGTGGGATGGTGACCAAAATCGTCGATCACGGTCACGCCCCCAGCTTCTCCTCGCACTTCCTGGCGACGGCGAATTCCGCTGAAGCTTTTCAGGGCCTGGCGAATCTCCGAGAAGGGAAGGTTATAAAAATGTGCCGCCGAGACCGCCATGGCAGCATTACGGACATTGAACTCACCGATCATGGAGGTCTCAAAGCGCTCGCCCAGAAGGGTGAAAGAAGCGCCCTTCGGTCCAAGTTGCACGTCCTTGATCTGGTGTTTCGCTTGGGGTGAGAAACCAACCTCGATCATGGGAGCCGGGCAGTTCTCCGCCAAAGCACGGCAGTTCGGGTCATCGCCGTTGAGAAGCACCATTCCCTCGCTCGGCACAATTTGGAGGAGCCGGCGAAAGCTGATCATAATGTCCTCGAGGTCGCGAAAAATATCGGCGTGATCAAACTCGATATTGTTGACGATGAGCAACTCGGGCAGGTAGTGGACGAACTTGGAACGTTTGTCAAAAAATGCGGTGTCGTATTCGTCGCCCTCGAGAATGAAATGCTGAGAATCTCCCAAGCGGCAGCCCTGGCCGAGATTGTTGGGGATGCCGCCAATAAGCCAGGAAGGAGAACGTCCGGCGGACTCAAAGATCCAGGCCAGCAATGAAGTGGTGGTGGTTTTTCCGTGGGTGCCACTGACCACCATGTTGTGCCGTCCTCGGAGGAAGAAGACCTTCAGCGCCTCGGGGAGCGAATAGTAGAGCAGCTTGCGGTTGAGAATGGCTTCTACCTCTGGGTTGCCCCGGCTCATGGCATTGCCGATAACCACAAAATCGGCATCGGCCGGGAGATTCTCTGGCTTATAACCATGGCAGATGCTGATGCCCTTGGCTTCGAGGAAGGTCGACATCGGCGGGTAGACATTGTCGTCTGAGCCGGTCACCTCGACCCCACTCTGACGGAGCGCCGCGGCCAAGGACCCCATGGCGGTGCCACAAATACCAGTGAAATGAACTTTACTCAGGCCGCTGGAGCCTTGGGGTTTCATCAGTAGACATCCTTTCGGTAGCGTTTGGACTTTTTCAGATTCTCCACATAGGCAGCGGCCTCCTCGGGAGGTTTTCCTCCCGCCGCCTCAACGATGCGATGCAGGGCCGCATCGACATCCTTGGCCATGCGTGAGGCATCACCACAGACGTAGAAGTAAGCGCCTGCCTCAAGCCACTGCCAAAGCTCTTCGGAATTTTCCAGCATACGTTGCTGCACGTAAATCTTCTCCGGTTGATCGCGCGAGAAGGCGGTGTTAAGACGATGAAGCACTCTCTTTTCACGCCAAAGATTGATCTCATCCTCGTAGAGGAAATCCGTCGCCTGTTTTCGGTCACCGAAAAAGAGCCAGGTCTTGCCTGAGGCACCGGTGACTTCACGCTCCTGCAACATGGCACGAAAAGGGGCAATCCCCGTTCCAGGCCCGACCATAATGATCGGCGCCGCCAGATCTTCAGGCTGGCGGAAGTGCTTAGCCGAGTGGATAAACACCGGAAAACTTCTATCCTTGACCCGGTCGCTGAGGAAGGTCGAACAGACACCTTGGCGATCACGGCCGTGCAACTCATAGCGGACAACCGCGACCGTCAAGTGCACCTCCTCCGGATGAGCCTGAGGTGACGAGGCAATGGAGTAGAGGCGAGGCTGGAGCTTGCGCAGGACCTTGACCAACTCATCCGCGGTAAACTTTGCCTGCGGATAGGCCAGCAGAATGTCCACCACCTCACGCCCATCAACCCAGCTCTCCATCACCGTCTTTGCCTCGGGATCGATCAACTCGCTTAGCTCCGCCGCCGCCGGCAACTTGGCCAGAATAGCGGCAAGGAGCTGCCTCGAGGGCTCGCGCAGGGTAAGATGATGGGTAAGTGCCTCCCGTAAGCTTTTTTCCTCAGCTGCCACTTGGACGAGCTCCTCACCGGTCAAGCCGGCTGAGGACAAGACGGCCTCGACCTCGCTAGGGCTATTGGTGGCAAAGACGCCAAGTGAATCGCCGACTTCATAACCTAGACCGGACCCCGCCAAGGACACTTCAAAGTGCAAGGTCTCTTTGTCCGAAGCGGCACCGGTCAATGAGCGGGTCGTGCGAAGACTGGCGGGGAACGGATTTTTACGAGAATAGAGACTTTTTACAGCAGACATTCTGAGAATTGTAGGCTTGGAAGTGGGGATTGCCTACCTCAAACCGCTGGTCCGAGCAGACGTGCTACCACGGTTTGTTCGGTGACGATTCCACGCAAAACTCCCGTTTCAACATCGTAGACTTCTGCCACTGGTGTGGGGGAGCGGCGGAGCTGAGCCAGAGCTTTCCACCCGGGTAAATCGGAGGCAAAAGAAAGCAAGGGACGGGCAAAGGATTGGGCCCGCGCCGTTAGAGCCCCCGAGAGCGCCGCCGTCCCGCAGGACATTGCCCCCAAGGGCATTCCATCTGCTCCGACGACCAATAGTTGGGTCGCTTCAGCTAGCTTCCGCTCGGCCAATAGCTCAGCGAGGGTCCGATCGGCCCCAGCCTGATCAAAATACTCGACGGGCAAGGCGAGCGCTCCCGCCGTCAACTGCCGAAAATTTAGGACACTCTGGAGCATGGAATCTTCCAGCGGGGAAGTACCACCGGCCTCTCCCACCAGCGCAAGCAACTCCTCCGAGGCCGGCGGATGGGGCAAAGGGTCTGGACGAACGGCCCCGAGTAGATGGGCAAAGACGTGGGCCAGCGGCGACCAGAGGGAACCGGCTAGGGTGACCAGCCACCAGAGACGACTGAGGACGGCAAAGGGCAGCCGTCGGAAAACCTGTCCCGCTCCGAGTCGGACCACAAGCGCGTAAACCAAGATGAAGAGAGCCGGTGCCATCCACCAAAAGA
>CAXMPH010000046.1:0-8010 GCA_964195055.1 uncultured Chthoniobacterales bacterium
CTTCATCTGAGTTCAATGTTCGTCCACCATCCCGGAATGTCAAGGTGACGGTCAAAGAACGCTGACCAACGGGTAATTTTTCGCCAGAAGAATCGGAGAAAACATCCTTAAGCACAACCGATTCCAAGTGGGGACCCTTCATTCCCTGCCACAACAATTCTACCTCGGAAAATTGGGTGGTGCAGGGCAGGACAAAAGACAAATCACGTTCCATCGCGGGAAACTTAGGGAGAGGGCTAACCTGCACTCTGGCCATCGATGTTTCCATCCAACTGTCTAAGAAGACCTCAGCATAGTAAACAGGCTGCCTCGCCTCATGATCCCGGGATAGGCCACGGGGCAATTGCCTCACCGTTCCTTCCACCCCATCACCCTCTATCTTCAAGACCAGACCCCCGACCTCGGCTTCGGCGAAAGAGAGGGGCCCTAGGGCCGCTTGCAACACGCCTTTCACATCATAAAGATCCGACTCAGAGCCAGCTGTCTGCCAAGATATCCCATCCTTTTTTCCAGTGGCTATCAAAGCCAGCGAGGTCTTTTCCTCCGCCTCAGCTAAAGCAAAAACACGGCCAAGCTCAAAGAGTCGCACATCGCGAACATGGTGGCGCAGGTTATGGGCCATGGCCGTGAGCAAGCCGCCGAGTAAGGTAGGACGGAGCAAGGCCTGATCTGCTCCAAGAGGATTCCTCATCTTAATGACCTTGTCAGTCATGATGCCGATTTTGTCTAGGACCTCCGGTGAGACAAAATGCGAAGTGCGCGCCTCGCTAAAGCCTTGGGCCCGGAGCCGCTCGCGCATTAACTCGGCACGGTCGTAGCGGAGATCTGCTTGGCTACTAGCCGAGGGAAAACCTCGTAGACGGGCGGGAACGCGGTCGATGCCCGCAATACGAATGACCTCTTCGATCAAATCTACCTCCCGTGTGAGATCGGAGCGGAACGAGGGAATAGTCCACGCCCCATCCGAGGAAGCAACTAAACCCAAGCGGGAAAGTATACTCGAAATTTCCTTATCCCCAATCTCAAGACCGAGCAAGGAACGGCAGCGATCGTAATTCAGGGTGAAAGTGCAGGGCGCCGAAGGAACCTCACCTACCAGCAGCACCTCCGAGTCCGCGGTACCCCCTGCTGTCTCGGTGATCAGCTGAACGGCACGGGCCGACGCCGCCAAGACCCCGGCCGGATCGACTCGACGCTCAAAGCGGTAGCTTGAATCGGTTTGCAATCCCAGCTGGCGCGAAGTCCTTCGGACCCGAGCCGGCTCAAACCAGGCGGCTTCAAGCAGGATATCGACAGTCTCTTCTGTCACCGCAGTTGCCGAACCGCCGATGACTCCGGCGAGAGCAACCGCTTGGCCCTCGTCGGCAATGACCAAATCACCCGTCCGGAGCTTAAGCAACGAGCCATCGAGAGCTTGAAGTGTTTCTCCCTCTGCCGCTGAGCGGACCCCAATTGCCCCATTTAATTTACCCTCATCAAAAGCGTGTAAAGGCTGACCCGTTTCCAGAAGAACGTAGTTGGTTACATCGACCACATTGTTGATCGGCCGAAGGTCGTGAGCGACCAATCGGTCAACCAACCACTTTGGACTCGGACCGACCTTGATCCCCCGAATAAGCCGAGCCGAGTACATGGGACATCCTTCATCTTGCAACTTGAGGAAACTCTCGGCCGCTTTGGTCTGCGGAAGAGACGGGGCAAAAACCCGAGGCGTCTCCTCGGTCAGGGCCCCCACCTCCCTAGCCACCCCGAGGTATCCTAGGAGATCGGGCCGGTTGGGCGTTACCTCCAAATCCAAGATCGTGTCGGGAGAGAACAAATTCTTCAGCTCTTGGCCCACCGGCGCGGTGGCTGGCAGAATAAGCAAACCCTCCCCGTCAGCAGAGAGATTGAGTTCCTTGGCGCTGCACATCATGCCGTCGGACTTTATCCCCCGTAGTTTGCCCCGTTTGATTTTGAAGTCCTTACCCAGCAATGCCCCAGGCAGGGCAAGAGGGACCTTATCACCAACTTGATAATTCTTGGCCCCACAGACAATTTGTCGTGGTTCACCAGAGCCATCTTCGAGTTGACAAACACTCAAACGATCAGCATTGGGATGCTGCTCGCTCGAAAGAATCTCAGCCACGACGATCTTGTCCGGAATGTTGCCGTGGTTCTCGCGGCCAATCACCTCAGTACCTCCCGAGGTCAGGGCCTCGGCCAAAACATCAACCGAGGGCGGAAGCTCCACGTAATCCCCAAGCCATGCTAAAGAAATTTTCATCGGGAAAACTCGGAAAGAAATCGTTGATCGTTGTCAGCAAACATCCGGATGTCTGGAATCCCATAAAGGATCATAGCGAGGCGCTCCAAGCCAAAACCAAAAGCAAAACCGCTGACTTTTTCTGGATCAAAGGCTTGGTCGCCACGGCGCTGGTTGATTTGCTGGAAAACCGCGGGATCAACCATTCCACAGCCGGCCAACTCGAGCCAACGCTCGCCACCTCCCAGAGCCGCCGCTCGGACATCGATCTCGTAACTTGGCTCGGTGAAGGGGAAGAAATGGGGGCGGAAGCGCACCCGAGTGTCTGAGCCAAACAATTCACGAAAGAAGTACTCCAAGGTACCCTTGAGATCTCCCAAAGTGACTCCTTCATCGACGTAAAGCCCCTCCATTTGGGTAAATTGTGCTAAGTGCGTTGCATCAACTTCATCGCGCCGGTAGGCAGCGCCAGGGGCAATAATGCGGACCGGCGGTGATTGTCCCTCCATAGTACGGACCTGTACCGTAGAGGTGTGGGTGCGGAGGAGCCGTCCATCAGGCAAATAAAACGTATCCTGATCATTGCGAGCGGGGTGATCCGGAGGAGTGTTGAGGGCGTCGAAACAATGCCACTCCGTTTCGATGTCCGGTCCCTCGGCTAGGGCAAATCCCATCCGACGGAAGATAGCCACGGCTCGCCCTTGGAGGGACTGCAAAGGGTGCTGGCTTCCGATGCTTCGAGCCACCCCAGGCAGGGTGGGATCAATACCAGCGAGGGCGGCCTCTTCTGCCGCGGTTTCCAGCTCGGCCGTCCGTACTGCTAAGGCAGCGGTAACCGACGAGCGCACCTGATGAAGAAGTTTCCCGATCTCGGGACGCTCCTCCTTGGGTAGGTGGCGCATCTTCTCTCCTATCTGGGTGAGACGGCCGGCCCGTCCCGTGTAAGCAAGACGCACTTGCTCTAAATCAGGCAAGAGAGAGGCCTGCGCCATATCGCACAGAGCCTCCTCGCGCAGGGCAATTAGTTCCTCACGCATGATCAGCTGCCGGATTCTCCGGCTGGGTTCAGGCGGCTTTTAGTGCCGCTATCCCCTTGGACACAATGAGGTTGAAAGCCGCTTCGTCAGACACGGCCAGATCGGCCAGCATTTTACGGTCAATCGTGATCGAGGCCATTTTGAGGCCTTGAATGAAGCGGCTGTAGGTGATTCCTTCAGCACGACAAGCCGCATTAATCCGAGTAATCCACAGAGCGCGGAAGACACGTTTGCGGTTTTTACGGTCACGGGTTGCCCAAACCTGGGCTTTCATCCGTGCGTCTTTAGCGTAACGGAAGAGTTTACTACGGCGGCCGCGATAGCCTTTAGCTTTCGCTACGACTCTCTTGCGACGGTCTCCTTGGGACGGATCGTTTCGTTGTTCGGCCCTGCACCTCATCCATCCCGTGAACCCCGATACGCGGGGCCAGGCGCAGTAGCCGGCGTCAATTTTTAACCAAAGGGCAAGTTTTCCTTGATGCGGGCAACATCACTGGCATCGACAAGGATGTTTTTAGCGAGTTGCCGCTTGCGCTTGGCACTTTTCGACGACAACAAGTGTCGACGGCCAGCTTGGGCGCGGAGAACTTTACCTGTACCTGTGACCTTGAAGCGCTTGGCCACGGCCTTTCTTGTTTTTCTGCGAGCTACCGATTTCGGCATAAGAGGCGAGATAGTGGAGGAAGACCGACAGGACCGCAATGCTTTATTCCATCCAATTGAGAATATTAAAATTGGCACTGACTAGCACCATGACAACGGTGCCAGCCGTGAGCAGTCCCATCACCCCCAGAACGGAGGCTCCGATGACGAGCCGACGGATGAAAGCGTCTACAGGATTTAATTCAGTCATCTTTTCTAAGTAATCAAAAATCTAATTTTTGCCAAGAACGGAGCTCGGGCTCGGCACCTCAAACCAACGCCCCAGAAGTGAGCCCTTGAGAGGGTAATCCTTGAGACGGCGGAGTCCGTTGCTCTGCAATGGCCTGAAAAATCGCTTCACCGGTAGCGGGTGAGGAAAGTCGGACGTGGCAACCTCCCGGCCCAAAGGCGGCAACCGCGTCGCGGATGGCCTCCCGTACCGAGATGGCCAGCATGAAAGGGGGTTCCCCTACCGCTTTACTCCGATGAATTGTTTTCTTCGGGTTCGGGGCATTTTCGAGCAAGCGAAGGCGAAAATCTTGAGGCATGTCTCCCACCGCGGGAATTTTGTAGGTGTCTGGCGAGTGGGTGAGCAACTTACCCTCGGCACTCCAAGACAATTCCTCGGCGGTGAGCCAGCCCATGCCTTGAAGAAAGCCGCCCTCGATCTGGCCACGATTCACCCCTTCGTTAATCGAATGCCCCGCATCATGAAGGACATCGACTCGCCTTACCCGCATCACGCCGGTGAACCCCTCGATTTCGACCTCACTAACCGCGGCCGCAACCGAAAAATAATAAAAAGGATGGCCCTTTCCTGTTGCCCGATCCCAATGAACCTCTGGGGTGCGGTAGTAACCCGCCGCTGCCAGACTAATCCGCTGTCCCCAAGCAGTGTGCGTCACCTCAGAAAACTCGAGAAACTCAGACGGACGGCTGCGATGGAAAACTCGCGAGTCAGCGAATCCCACATCTTCCGGGTCACACTTCTGGCCGGACTTGGATGAAAGCATCTCTGCCGCGACCGGGCGCAAGCGCGCCAGAATCTTCTGGCAGGCGTCCGCAACCGCCATGCCGTTCATATCTGTTCCGCTGGAGGCAGCCGTGGCTGAGGTGTTGGGAACCTTGTCCGTGGCAGTCGACATGAGGCGGATTTTCTCAGGGACAACCCCGAGGGCCTCGGCTGCGATGGTGGTGATATTGGTATTGATTCCCTGCCCCATCTCTGTGCCGCCATGATTAACTTGGACTGATCCATCGGTGTAGAGGAGGACAAGAGCCCCAGCTTGGTTGAGCATGCTGTTGGTAAACGAAATACCAAACTTGACCGGAGTCATGGCCAGCCCTCGCTTGGAGTGAAGATGGTCGTCATTCCAGGCCGCAATCTCATCTCGACGGGCAGTCAGGTTGGCGGACCGCTTCAGATCATGCCAGACCTCTCCGATTCGATTGTCCTCAATTTCTTGACCGTAGTGAGTCGTGTTGGACTCCCCAGATCCAAAGTAGAGATTTCTCTCCCGCACCAACTCCGGGGGTAACTTCAGATCACGGGCGACACGATCGATAATCTCTTCGATGATCAGCATACCTTGGGGCCCACCGAAGCCGCGAAAGGCAGTGTTAGAGGCCATGTTGGTCTTTGCTACCTGGCCCTGCAGCTCCACGTTGGGGATAAAATAACAATTGTCCGTGTGGAACATGGCCCGATCCGTAACCGGCATAGAGAGGTCCAGAGACCAACCCCCGTTAGAATAGAGGGCAGCCTGAAGAGCCAAGAGACGCCCCTGGTTATCGTAGCCGATCTTAAATCTAGCTAGAAAGGGATGACGTTTGCCGGTGAGCATCATGTCCTGATCTCGGTTATAGCGCATCCGCACCGGACGACCTGTTTTCCTTGCGGCCAAGGCAGCCAGAGTGGCCAGGGTGGCTGCCTGTGTCTCCTTACCCCCAAACCCTCCTCCCAGTCGCGTGACCTTGACTACCACTTGGTTGGCCGGCACCGCCAAAACGTGAGCGACCGCCTGCTGCACTTCGGTCGGATGCTGGGTCGAACTCGTCACCTCCATCGTCCCATCCTCACCGGGTTCAGCATAGGCAGACTGCATCTCCAGATAAAAATGTTCCTGCCCGCCGAAAGAAAAGTCTCCCTCCATCAGGTGAGGAGCCGTCCCCAGGGCCGCGACGACATCGCCCCGCCGCATGAAATTTGGCTCGCTGTGAAAACTTCCTTGAGCAATGGCATCTTCGATGGTCAAGACGGGATCAAGGACTTGGTATTCCACCACCACCTTCTCCGCCGCGGCGCGGCACTGGTGGGCCGTCTCCCCGACAACCAAGGCAACGATATGCCCATGAAACTGAGCTAGTTGATCTGCCAAAAGTTCCTCGTCCTGACGCACCGCGCCCACATCATTCAAACCGGGCACATCCTCTGCCATGAGGACGGCACGGATACCCGGCATGGTGCGGGCCTCCATCGCATCCCTTCTGATGATTCGAGCGTGCGCGTGCAGCGCATGCACCGGCCAAACCTCAAGGGCGGCCCCACGAGAAAGGGCTAGGTCATCAGCATAAAGCGCTTCGCCCGTGACATGCTTGTGAGCACTTTCATGCGGTTGGGGCCGAGTCACTGGACGGATTGGCTCTGGCAAGGGCGTGTCATCTTCCGTCGAGGGCTCTTCATGGTAAAATTTGTGGAGTAAGCTGACGATGAGCGAGGCTCGATAATCTGCGCTGCCGCGGACATCGGAGATGGGGGTGAATTCTGTGGCCAAGAGTCGGCAGGCCTGACCGAGGACCAGTTCGCTCCACTCCTGGCCGAGGAGAAAGGCTTCTGTCTGCCGAGCCCTCACCGGCGTGGGGGCCACTCCACCGAAGGCAAGGGAGACGGAAACAACCTTGTTGTCGTGATCCATCCCCACGGAAAAACATCCTGAGACGGTACTGATATCCATCTCACGGCGTTTAGAGACTTTAAACCAATCACGCTTGCGCTTCTGGCCCGGCAAGGTTGGGGTCGCCGCAACATTGACCTGAAGAAGAATTTCGTCCTCGGCCATCGCTGTTTTGCGATAAGAGACAAAAAAATCCGCGATTGGGACAACTCTCCGACCGCGCGGCGAGAGCAGGACAATCTCGGCATTGAGAGCCATCAGTACGGGAGCGGAATCCCCAATCGGAGAAGCCGTGACAAGATTGCCCCCGAGGGTCGCCCGATTGCGAATCTGCCGAGATCCAAAAAGCCAGAGCATCTTAGCCCACATGGGAAAGTCTTCCGCAATGGCCTCGCCTATTTGGGTCAGGTTGACCGCCCCCCCAATGTGCCAGGTTTCTCCTGATTTCTCGAGGCAGCGCAGCTCAGGCACTGACTCGGTGGAGATGAGAACGGGAAATGTTTTGAAACGTTTACTAATTTCTAGCCCCAGCTCAGTTGACCCAGCAATCAAGCGAGACTCGGGATAGGCCGCCCGCAGAGCAAACAGTTCATCGAGTGAACCAGGACGGAAAAACTTTTCTGATCCGCAGCCCATCTCAGCCGGTTGAGGGACAGCCCGAGATTGACCCAGTCGTTGACCAAATTTGTCTGTGGCCGACTGCTCCGCTGCACTCCAGGCCTCCAGCGCCGCCTGACGAATGGGTCGGTACCCAGTACACCGACAAAGATTTCCGCAGAGCTGGTCATTGAGCTGCCACTCCTGCTTTAAGTCCGTCCGATAGTAACCCTCAAAAAGCGACATAATAATCCCTGGGGTGCAGTAGCCGCACTGAGAACCGTGGTTATCCACCATGCCCTGCTGCACCGGATGAAGCTGGCCAGTAGCCAAGCCCTCGACCGTAACTATTTCGCGGCCTTGGACCAAAGCCAGGGGAGTGAGGCAACTGTTGAAAGATCGCCAAACGGGACGTCCCTCAGAATCAGCGTCAACCATGGCGACAGAGCACGCTCCGCAGTCCCCTTCGGCGCAACCCTCTTTAGTTCCGGTTCGGCCGGAAGCCCTCAGCCAGTCGAGCAGTAGCGTATTAGGAGAAATATTCTCCAAACGAACATCCTCCCCGTTCAAAGTAAATTCTAGGGTAGTTTTCATC
>CAXMPH010000047.1:0-7942 GCA_964195055.1 uncultured Chthoniobacterales bacterium
GGCCGGCGGAGTTTCTCGCCTCAGTCCTGACCCATGGGAAGGGGTTTTATTCGCGTTTTTTATACTCCATCGAAGCCCGGCGGCTGGGGATTATGTTCGGTGGACCGGAAGTGAATGGATCGGTGAGGCTTTTTAAATCCGACCAAAGGGAATCTATCCGTGTTCCCCTAGCTCAGGTCAAGGGGGTGTCGGAAGCTCTGCTGCAAAGGATGGAGGAGGGGCAGCCATTCTCTTCTTTAGGAGATTTTTGGAGACGGGCTTCCCCCGACGCTTCTGAGGCGGTCAACCTTCTCCGGGCGGGGGCGTTTGATCGTTTCGGCTTGTCCCGCACCGGCCTCTTCTGGGAACTGCAGGCGATGATCCCGTGGCAGAGTGGCCAGGGGTTGCTCTTGGAGACAAGGAGGCCGGTGATTCCGCAGGAGCGGACGGAGCCGAGCCCCTTACAAAAATTGAGGGAGGAGATGGAATTGCTCAGTTTTCCGGTGAGTGGGCACCCCGTGGAACTTTTTCCCGAGGTGGCTTGGGAGACCTATTGTCCGATCGGCGCCCTAGAAAATTTTTCCGGACAAAGGGTGAGTGTGTGTGGCCTCGTTGTCGCTCAACGAGTCCATAATCAGTCGGATGGGCAGGCTATGAAATTCATCACCATCTGCGACCGGATCAATATTTTGGAGTGCGAGATTTTTGCCGAGGCCTACCGACGGTATGGGGCCGTTCTGGCTCGCTGCCCTGTGGTTGAGGTGAGTGGGCGGGTGGAGTCCTCCGGCTATGGGGACAGGTATTCCCTGCGGGTTGAGGGACTGCGGCCGGCCCGTCAGACTAAGACTTCGGCCGATCTTCTTCCGCCATCTCTGAAAGTTGAAACTTCGGAACGGCCTGACGGATGAAGTCCTTGAGCATGTTGAGCGTCTCCTCGTCGTTTTTGCCATTGGGCTCGAAGCCCTCGAGGACGGGGGCGCTGACGATGATATAGGCCCAGCGATGCTGGATATTTTTCGTCACCATGTCCCAGTTGGTCTTGGCCAAGCGGACGAAGTGGGAAGGAGTGGTGGTGTCCTTACCGACAAACCAGTAGAGGAAGTAGCTCTTCAAATTTTTGATCTCTCCGGAGCTGACTTCGACTTCGCGCTCGAGGGTGAGTTTCATCACCTTGAGGTTGCGCCCATTGCTCAGCTGGATCGGGATGACTTGGCCGCTCTGAATACTCCAACCTTGGCCGGGTAGACAGACTTCCGGACGGTGAATACTGCGCTTCTCTCCGCCGCTGAGGACGATCTGAGCGGAGAGGGAGCTGCCGGAAATATCTTGGTAAATCTTTTTCTCAAATTCGGTGTCTCCCGGCAGAAGAGCTAACTCGGAAGGGGTGACCGGTTGGCTCGTCCCCCAGTACTCCCCAATTAGGGTCGGCATATCCATAACCACTCCGGCTTCTGGAACGATATTTGGTGGGGTGGTCTCACGGCAAATCCAGACGGTGAGAGCGGCGAGGACGATGATGGTGATGGAGCGCCACCAGGGAATGTTAATCCAGTTGGTCATGGGGCGGAGGGAGGCGAAGGGGGACGCGGGGTCAAGCGCTGAAGCAAGGAACCGAGGAGGACCATCCCTCCAAGGGCAACTCCGAAGACGAGAAAGCCCGAGGCCATATGGAAGGTGGAGGGTTCTTCGAGAGTTCCAATTGCGGTGTCGTTTCCAAGGGTGATGGTGCCGACGGTGAGCATGATGATGCGGGTGAAGTTACCCGCGACGGCGAGGGGGACAGAGCAGAGAAAGATGACCCACTTCTGCCAGGAACGGTCCATGACGATGTAGCCGTAAAGGGAGCTAACCATCATCAAGGCAAAGAGAGAACGGATTCCGCTGCAGGGGTCGGCCACATCCACAGCAAAGAGCTCTCCCGCGGCAAGATTAGCAGCGAAGTCTGGGGATGAGATAATGGCGGTTCCGTTTTGGAGGCAGGAAAGGCCAATCAAGTTGAGAAAGCCGACGCTGGCGGTGGACATGAGAATGCGCAGCGGGAAGGCGAGGACATTGTCCATGAACGGCAGGGGGAACATGAAGGCGAGGAAGGCAATAGGGAAGGCGAGCGCCTTGAGCCATCTCCATCCAAGTAGCCAGAGGGTGACGGATCCAAAAAAGGCGAGGAGCGAGGCATACCCAAGGTAGATGTTGTCGGCAAGGTAGCCGACCCAGTAGCAGAAAAGAGTCCCGACCAAGGCGACCAAGCCAAACCAAGAACTACGCTGGGGCAGGCCGGCCAGCGCCTTGCGTTGATAATAAACCAGCCCCACCACCGCGAGAGGAACGAGCCAGCAGTGCTCCCACTCGGATTGGTTTTTCCAGATCCAACTCATGAAGGAGAAGACGGTGGTGCGGGTTGCCCCGTAGCCGGAGGAGTAGGGGAACCAGCCATAGAGACTGAAGAAGACTCCCGCCACGGTCAGGGCGGCGAAAACGTTAGGCGCCACTAAGAGGGCGCGCCAGTCGCCAGATGAGTTGGAGGGACGAGAATTCATCAGAAGGGAAAAGTTTTCACAATACTCCCTCAGCGGCAAACGATTTCTCGGTTGCGAGAAAATCTGCCAAGGCCTCGCGCCAATGACGCGGACCGGGAGGGTGGAGTTTGCTCACCTCGTTGGTGTCGAGGCAGGAATAGCGGGGGCGCTTGGCCCAGTTGGGGCCGAGCTCGGAGTAGGGGACTTGCTCGAGTTGCTCGCAGCGGGTTGGCCGCCCCTGAGATTTCATCAAGGCTAAGCTGACTTCGGCGAATTCCTCCCACGAGGTGTTTCCGTGATTAACCAAGTTGAGCAGGCCGGTCTGCCCTTGTTCCACCAAGAGGCGTACCCAGTAAGCGGCGTCGGCGGCGTAGAGGCATCGGCCGTGCTTGCCCGAAGCAAGGCGAAGGGATTTCTCTTTTTCCAGCAAAGCGGGGAGCAAGCTCATGAAGGTGCGCCCCCCTTGGCCAAACAACCAGGAAATGCGGAGGATGAGACTGTTGGGACAAAGCGAGGGGATCTTTCTTTCAAGGTCGGCCTTCTGAGCACCGTAGACAGACAGGGGTTCGGTGGCGTCTTCCTCAGTGAGTAAGCGGTCCCCCTCCCCACGGAAAACGTAATCGGAGCTGAACTGGACGAAGGTTGCTCCTGACTGGTGACAACGAGTGGCTAGATCCAAGGGGGCCTCTCGGTTGACTCGGCCGGTCTTGATCGGATCTGCCTCGCAGGCGTCGAAGTCGCAAATTGCGGCGGAGTTAATCACCACGTCCCATTTCTCTTGGAAAAGTTTGCCGAGAATATCCGAGTCGGTGATATCTGCTTGGGCATGGGTCAGAGCGGTCAGGTCATGACCGTGCTGGCTTAATTCAGTTTGTAGTTGCCGACCGAGGAGACCGCCGGAACCGAAAAGGAGGGTTTTCATGGGACCAGTCGCTTGAGTTGCTGAAGAACGTCCGCGACCTTGATGTGATCGAGACACAGGTACCGATCCATGCCGCAGCGGTCAATACAAGGGTGCAGTGGGCAAACATTTTTTTGGACGACCCGATCCCGATTTTTCCACGGGGCAAACCAATCAGGTTCCCCGGAACCGAAGATAGCCACCACCGGCTTGCCTAAGGCGGCGGCAAGGTGAGCGGGAAAGGAGTCGTGGCAAAGCATGGCATCGGCGGAGGAGATCGCCGTGACCAAGGAACCAAGGTCGGGGGTGGAGACGGAGCTTTCCCGAGAAGGAGAAATCTTCTCCCCTTCCGGCGGGAGAATTTCGAGGAGGTGGAAGCGTTCTTTCACCTCCGGGTGACTGAGAAGCTCTTGCCATCGCGGCAAGGGCCACTGCTTGCTCGGGAGCCGAGCCTGTCGGTGGACGGCGAGGACGGGTCGTCCGTCGCTCGGCGATGGAGAGCAATGCGGTAGGGGAACCCATGGAATGGAATCCTCCCATGAGATACCGAGGGAGGTGGCGATCTGCTGCCAGCATTGAAGGTGGGGCTGGGTGGGGGTGGTGCGGTGGAGGGATCGGGTAAGGAGGGGCCGGCCGAGGTGAAGGCTGGCCCACCCGGCTTCGAGGAGACGTCCGAGAAGGCGTCTTTGACGCCGCCAAGGAAGGTTCGAGGCATAGTAGTTGTTCCGCGTCATGGGAAAGCCAAGGCGCTGGCCCGCCGCGGTCTCGGCCATGAGAATTTCCACCCGGGCATCGGCCCAGGCAGACACCGCGATGGCAAATTTGTGCTCCCGCAAGGTTCGACCCTTCTCTCGGGCCGCCCTCAGTGAGGCTCCAATTCCGCCGGAGGGCTCACCTGTCCAGGGTGGTTCCCAGCTATGAATTGTCGGAGCTGGGGAGAGTAGTTCGTAGATTGCCCGGGTGGCCGGGCGGCAGAGAATATGGACTTCGTGTTCCTCCTGAGCGCCCCGGAGGAAAGGCAGACTGAGTACGGCATCACCGAGATGATGGAGTTCGACAATGAGCAGGCGCGGTTTCATCGGGCGAACCAGCGACGCTTCAGCAGGTAATAGTGCTTGCCCCAAGCCGCCATGGCGAAGGCGTTCCACCAGGGCCGCAGGCGCCAGCCGTCGCGGGTCAGCATGACCGCGGTCTCTTTCCACATCCCCGCCAGTTGGCTGCTCGTCTTGGCATCCGCGTGGAGACGGGAGACTGCTAGAGGATCGGGCAAATAGTGCCAACTTACCCGCTCCCCCAGTCGGAGCCAGTATTCGTGATCGAGGCAGAAGTGGAGCGACTCGTCGAACCCGCCGAATTGTTGGTAGACCCGTCTCCGCCACCAGACGGCAGGTTGTCCCAGCGGGTTATGATTGCCGAGGTCTCCGGGAGAGAAGGTAGCGGCCGATTTGCGGCGTTTCCGTCCGGAGTTCCCTTCGAGAAAATAGTAATCGGCATAGATCACGTCGATGGAGGGGTTCTGAGCGAAGGTCTCCATGACGCGGGCAATGGCGGATGGCTCGTAAAGGTCGTCGGCACAGAGGTAGGTCAAAATATCTCCGCTGGCCGCACGGAGGCCCTTGTTGATGGCGTCAGATTGACCCGTGTCCGAGGAGGATTGCCAGAGGGCTATCTCCGCTTGCTTGAGCAGATCGACGGTGCCGTCGGTCGAGCCACCATCCATGACGATGTGTTCGACTTGGTGGGGCGCTGCCCCATCTGCCGAGAGCTGAACCGAGTCGAGACAGGCAGGAAGATAGCGTGCCTGGTTGAGAGAAGGGGTGATGACCGAGAGGCGCATGGGATCAGTGCGGTGATGGGTTGTCGTTGAGGATGCGCTGGAAAATTTTTTGGTAGCTTTCAATCACGGTTTCCCAGCGAAATTTTTCTGCGTGTCGGCGGGCCCGATGGCCGATCTCGGCACACTCCTCAGGGTGGTCTTTCGCCCAGATCATTTTTTGCGAGAGATTTTCTACTGGTTTGTCGGGGGCGAAAGGGATTCCGACATCAGCGAGAACCTCTCGGCTGGCTTGGCAGTCCTGATAAATGATGGCCTTACCCATCCCCAGCTGATCGAGGAGGACTAGACGGGTTGCTTCGATCGTCGCCGGCATGATGAAGGCTCGGGCTTTCTGGCTGAGCTCGAGATAAGCTTCGGCGAAGCGGGTTCCGGTAAAAATCACCTGATCGGTGGCCAGTTCCTCCAGTCGGCGGCGGTAGGCATGCTCGTAGGGATCGCTTCCGACCAGAACGAGGGGAAGAGGGTTGGGTAGTTGGCGGTAGGCTTGGAGGAGAAGTTCTGCCTCATTCTCTGGAGTGAAGCGCGAGACGTAGAGAAAGTATTGGTTAGGTTGCAGGTTCCAGCGCTTCATTTCACCACAATCTACGAGGGTGTCTCTCACGGTGAGCCCGTAGCCGAGGTGCTCGGGACGCACTCCATAATCTCTCTCGTAGCGGTTGGCGATGGTGGCGTTGTCGGCGATGAGGCAATCGGCAGACTTGGTGGCCCAGAGCTCGCTGCGTCGAAGCCAAAAGCGTCCCAGCCCACTCCATTTTTTCCGGCGGAAGTCTGCCCCATCCACATTGAGAACCACCCGCATACCAGAGAAGCGGGCGAGATGTCCAAGAATGGAGTTTCCCACCCCGCAGAGGTAGATGATGTCGTATCCTTGGCGCATGGCATGGATCATCGACAGAGTGGTGTGCACGATGGTTTCGAGGCTTTTTGTCGGGATAGTGGGCAATCCGACCATCCTCATACCTTCCCACTTCGGTCGTTTTGAGCCGAACAGGGGGAGGCGGTTGTAGACCGTGACCGGATGTCCCAAGGAGGCAAACCGCTTACCCAACTCCTCGACCACGACTTCGAATCCGGAGTAGCGAGCCGGTACCCCCCGAGATCCAAGGAAGGCTATGCTTGGGCGTTCGGATTGGAGCCGGTTCGCCGGCGTTCCCAAAAGGGTGTCGCGCAGGGTGTAGTAAAGAAAAAGCGAGTTGTACTGAGCGTAGCGTCGCCAGAGTCTTCGTGGCTCCTGCCAGAGACGATAGGCCCAGGTAACGCCCAGTTTCTGGACTAAATCGGGAGCGAAGCTTCGTTCTCCTGCGAGAAGGACAAAGGCATCACCCACCGCAAAAAAGACACCTCGGGTGTGGCGTTGCAGGTTATCCCTAATCCACTTTTCCTGTCTCTCCCCTCCCAAGGCCACCCAGATGAAGTCGGGCTTGGCCTCGGCAATGACTCGAGCGAACTCCTTTTCATCCGCCTCCGTCCACGCCCGAAAGGGTGGGGAGAAGGTTCCGCAAATATCGAGGTCCGGTTGGATGGAATGTAAATTTTTGGTCAGTTGCTCTAGAGTCGATGGAGTCCCTCCAAAGAGAAAATGTTTCCAAGGTCGTGGAGACGCTCGGATCATTTTCTCCATAAAATAGGGTCCGTAAACACGGTCCTTCAGGTGGGCGCCCCGGGCGTTGAGGACCCAGCGCAGGGGCATGCCATCGGGGAGCAAAAGGTCGAACGATCGGATGAGTTCACCGAAATCGCGGTTATGCCGGGCCAGTGCGATGATGTGGGTGTTGCTGGCACACACCGCCGCCGGTTGAAGACGCCTGGCGAGGCGTTGGCACTCCCTAATCGCTGTCTCGTAGTCGACGGCGGCCACCGGAGTACCCAATATTTTAATCTTCGGGGTTGGCGTAGGCATACCTCCACGGAAACTAGCGAAGTCTAGGGTAAGCCGCAATATCGGGCGTTTTCGGCGAAATCTCTCGCTCCCGCGGAAGGAGGAATCTTATTCTTGAAGGATGAGCTTAACTGCAAAAATCGACCAAGAGATTAAAGATGCCATGCGGGCGCGAGAGACCCCTCGGCTCTCGGCTTTGCGCATGCTCAAATCTTCCCTCAAGTATGCCGCGATCGAAAAGGGTGGAGCGGATAATCAAGTCACCGATGCGGAGGTGCTGATGGTGGTGCGCAAGCGGATCAAGCAGTGTCAGGATGCGGTGGAAGGTTTTGAAAAGGGCAACCGCCCTGAGCAAGCGGCCAAGGAAAAGGCGGAAATCACTCTGCTTCAGACTTACCTGCCCGCGGCAATTCCGGCCGACGAACTAAGCGCCATCGTCCGACAGGTCATTGAGGAAACTGGGGCAAGCGGCCGAGCCGAGACGGGAGCGGTGATGAAGGCCGTCATGCCTCAGGTGGCTGGCAGGGCCGATGGTAAAACGGTCAATGCGGAGGTAATGAAACAACTTGGTTAAGGGAGGCTCAAGCAAGAGTGGAGAAGTCTGGGCTGTCATCGTCGCTGGTGGGGCCAGTCGTCGGATGGGCCGGAACAAGTTGACTCTCCCTCTGGTGGGGCGGCCCGTTCTGTCCTGGAGCATCGGTGCCTTCAACGACTGTCCCGAGGTTGATGGGATCGTGCTGGTTTGTTCTTCGGGTGCCCGGGACGAACTCGAGGAAATCGCCCGGGCTGCGGCACCGCAGAAATTAGAGGCGGTGGTGGAGGGTGGGGTC
>CAXMPH010000048.1:0-7892 GCA_964195055.1 uncultured Chthoniobacterales bacterium
TTGTGGATGAGAGTGACCGCATCGAAGCCGCCCTGCGCCAGTTTCTCTTCAATCATTTCCGGAAGGATGGGCTGGCCCCACTCTACCTTAAGGGACTCGGCCTCCTTGCCACAGCGCTTGCTCACATCGAACCATTTGTCGGAAAAAGCGCCGCACATGCAATTGAGCACCTTTTTTTGCACAAGATTTCTGATGGCTCCTTCCATCACTCCCCAAGCTGAGGAAGTCGAGAGATAGACCGGTCCTTGGGTCCCGAAGAGGGTCTGAAGCTGGGGAGGGATCGACTGGTAGAGGGACGAAAACTCGCTGCCCCGATGCCCAACTTGAGGATGACAAAAAGCCCGGAAAGTTTTATCGGAAACCTCAACTGGACCAGGAATGAAAAGTTTTACGTGTCCGTCTGCGGTGGTGTTGGTGGTGTTTAGCATGATGTCAATTTTCCCAAATAAAGTGTTCAAGTCTGAGTCGGCGGGCTTTCCCTACCATGTCTTCGCGCTGAGGGCCTTCCATGGATGCCATTTGATCATAAATAGCAATCGCGGCAGGCCAATCTTCTTGTTCTTCCAGAAGTTGCCCTGCCTCAAGTCCCGCTTTGTAAAACCAAAAGCGGTCGGCTTCCGTTCCCGGTGGGCGGGCGAGCACTTCTCGGTAGGCGGCCATCGCCGCCTCGGGCTGTCCGGCTCTAGCTAAGGATACGGCGCGTTTGACCGCTGCTTGGTCCCGCCAGTCTGAGGGTGCCGAGGTATCCGCGGTCAGGATGGCGTAAATGGTCGAAGCCTCGAGGAATTTTGCCTTTTCCAACACTCCAAGGGAGAGGAGGGTATCACCCTTTTCCATAAGGGCGGCATTTCGTACTTCGGAGGGTGGATTGGAGCCTAAGATGCGATCGTAGAGGATGAGAGCATCATCCAGACGTTGGTCGCGCAAAAGGAGAGAGGCCTGCTCAAGTCGAGCCCGATGCTGTAGCGGGGATTTGCCCGAAGCGATTTCACCAAACCAGAGCAAGGCGCGTTCAGCCCCGTCTGGGCTCATGCTGCGGCTAGCCGATTTGGCTGCGAGAAACTTGGCCAAGGCCGCGGACTCTGGGTCGGTCAACGACTGGGAGAGACCACCCAGAACTGTTTCGGCCGCGCCGTAGTCTCCACCGCGTGAGTGCAATTCGGCTAATTTGAAAGCAATATCGGGCACGTCAAGGGCGACGGGGTGAGTGGCGAGAAACTCTTGGCAGGCGGCAACCAATTCCTCGCGGGTACGGGAGCCGGCATTGTCTGCGGCAAAAATCTCCGCCGCGGCAATTGAGGCAGCCTGGGGCTCGGTTTCAGCCTGATCGCGGGCGGTGCGGAGGATTCGCTCCGCCGCGGCAGCCTCGCCTCGCTGTAGCCTCCACTCGGCCAAAGCCAGCTTAGCCTGAAAAGCATACTGGACCGAGGGCGATCGGCGAGCTAAGCCAACCAGACCATCAATTTTGTTCTTTCTTGCCTCGGCGGCGGCGAGGAGAAATGACCAGCGGATGAGGTCGGGGTGGGATGGGGTGGCTTGGCGAAACAACTCGTAAGATTTTCGGGCCAAGTCGAGGTCGTTGACGGCCAGCGCAGAGAGCAGACCGTTGATGGCAGCAGCTGCCGTCTCTTCTTGGGTGCGGGCAGAGTTTCGCGCCTTAGCAAAGGCATCGTAGGCGGTTCGGTGGGCACCGGTGGCGGCGAGTGCGCGTCCTTGAAGATCAGCCACCCGGTAATTCGAGGCAGGCCCTTTGTCGTCCACGGGGATTTCTTGGAGTAGCTCCAGGGCCACACCACTCTCTCCGGTGGCAATGTGTGCCTCGGCGAGGAGGAGTTGCGAGCGGAGGTTTGCTTCTGGGCCGAAAGAGGGATCAGTAGCTAGGGTATAGAGCAGGGTCATCGCCTCTTCAGGACGTTTGCGCTTGAGGTTGAATTGAGCCAGCTGAAGTTTCGCCTCAACCGAGCGAAGACTGCCTAGTTCGGCCGCCCACCCTTGGAGTTGTTGCGATGGATCGCCTCCCAATTGAGTCTCTAGACTGAGCCATTGCTCCATGGTTGGGCGCATCGTGAAAGCATTTGGCGTCCTTGCGATGCTCTGGCGCAGGATATCCCGGGCTAGTTCGTCAACACCGAGGGCGATGAGGGCGCGGGCGAGGCCGTTGCTGGCATTTTCACGGACCGGGGAGGGGAGGTCATCGGCTGTGAGAACGTCGCGAAAAATCTCGGAAGCTTCCGAGGGCTTATTTTGGCTCAATCTGAGGCGGCCGAGGGCGACGGCCAGTTCGCTTTGGGGCAAGAGGTCACCCTCTTTGGCGGCGGTAATCAGCTCTTCGGTAGACTTGGGGTCGCCCTCGGCAAACTGAAGATCGAGGAGTAGGCGAAGACTATGAGGATCCTCGGGCAAGGGACCCTCGGAAGGAGAAAGGAGATGGCGCGCCTCTTCGCTCTTTCCCTGCTCGAGGAGGACTCGGGCAAGGAGGAGGGCGGCCTCGGGACTCTCCCGGACTTGGGGGGAAGCAAGCGCCACCGCTTCCTTGAGTTTTCCTTGGCTGGCCAGTGCCGTGGCCCGCAGAAGAACGGCCTCAGCGGAGCCTTGGTAACCAGGGTGGTCCAGAGTCGTCAGGGCTTTGACCGGCTGACCCGCGGCCAGTTGGGCGCGGGCTAGGAGAAGGCCTAGGGTGTTCTTTTCTGGGCCTGAAGCCTGGCTCAGGGCTTCTTCCAGCGGAGCCAAGGCTGCCTGAGGTACCCCACTGCGAAGGGATGCTTCGGCTTTCTCAGTGGGGCTTGGCTCCTGCGCGAGCGCCTCCTTATCGGTTGCGACAAAGAGAAGGCCGAGGGTGAAAAAGAAATGTTTTATCATGGAAGAATCTTGGCCAAATATTCGGCGGTTGGGCTGGCTGTGATTTTGGAGACAGCTTCGGGAGCTCCCTCTGCCACGATGGTTCCGCCGTGCACGCCCCCTCCGGGACCAAGGTCAAGAATCCAGTCGGCACATTTGATCACGTCCATATTGTGTTCAATAATGATGAGGGTATTACCGGCGTTGCGCAATTTCATGAGAACCTGCAGGAGGGTGTCCACATCGGAAACGTGAAGTCCTGTGGTCGGCTCGTCCAGAACGTAGAGAGTTTTCGAACTGCCCCGCTTAGAAAGTTCGGTCGAGAGCTTGATTCGCTGAGCCTCGCCACCTGAGAGGGTGCTGGCTGATTGGCCAAGGGTGAGGTAACCCAACCCGACCTCTTGCATCGTTTCCAGTTTGCTGGCCACTTTGGGGACGGCCCGAAAGAAAGAAAGTGCCCCGTCCACTGTCATAGCTAGAACGTCCGCGATATTTTTTCCCTTGTAGGTTATCTCAAGGGTTTCCCGATTGTAGCGGCGCCCATCACAGATGTCGCAAGTGACAAAGACATCGGCAAGGAAGTGCATTTCTACCTTGAGCGACCCATCTCCTTGGCAATGCTCACAGCGTCCACCCTTGACGTTGAAACTAAACCGTCCGGAGTTGTAGCCTCGTACTCTGGCGGAGGGGAGCTGGGAGAAAAGTTCGCGGATGGGATTGAAGGCTCCGGTGTAGGTTGCCGGATTGGAGCGTGGGGTTCGGCCGATCGGGGATTGGTCGACGCTAACCAGACGATGCACTTGCTCGGCTCCAAGGATAGCTTGGTGGGCACCCGGGGGATCCTTGGCGCGGTAGAGATCTCGGGCCAAGGCGGCTCGTAAGATATCGTTGACCAAGGTGGATTTGCCACTACCTGAAACCCCAGTGACGCAGATAAAGCAACCGAGAGGAAAGTGGGCATCCACGTTTTTCAGGTTGTTCTCACTAGCTCCAGTGACGCTGAGCCAGCCCTCGGTTGGCCCGGCCACGAGGGAGCGAGGGGTGAGGGGCAGGTTGCGTTTGGTTGGCACCCTAATACGAAGCTGTCCGCTGAGGTACCGACCGGTAAGGGACTGAGGGGAGGCTGCTACTTCATCGAAGGTGCCCTGAGCCACAATTTTTCCGCCGAGTGGACCTGCCCCCGGACCAATGTCGATGACGTGGTCGGCCGCGGCAATGGTGTCGTGGTCGTGTTCGACTACCAGAACCGAGTTACCAAGATCACGTAGGCGCTTCAGGGTGGCGATAAGTCGCTCATTGTCGCGCTGGTGTAATCCGATGCTAGGTTCGTCCAGAACATAGAGAACCCCGGCGAGACCACCGCCGATCTGAGTGGCGAGACGGATTCGTTGGGCTTCGCCGCCGGAGAGGGTGCCGCTTTGACGGTTCATCGTCAGATAGTCGAGGCCCACTTCCTTGAGGAAGGCAAGGCGCCGTGAGATTTCTTCAATGACTTCGCCGGCGATGGTTTCCTCGATTCCCTTGAGATGGAGTTGGCCGATCACCTCGGCCGCCTCGGCGATGGTGAGGTTAGAGAAAGTATGGACATTGAACTCGGCCCCCCCTGTCGTGGATAAAGTCACTCCGAGAATTTCTGGTTTGAGACGGGCCCCCTCGCACCGGGCGCAGGGTCGACGATTCTGTAGTGCCTTGAGACGCTGGCGGAGAGACTCCCCTTTGACCTTGGCCAAAAGGTGCTCCAGCTGGACGAGCAGGCCTTCAAAGGGTTTGCTGACTACTTCAAGGCTGGCCCCGCTGCCGAATTGCAGATCGAGGGCACGGTCGCCGGATCCGAGCAAGAGGAGGTCTCGGAAGGACGGCGGCAGCTTGGCCAAGGGGACGTCGCAGCGGACTCCGGCATCTTTGGCTAATGCGGCCGTCAGGGTAGCGTAGTAGGACTCCATTTTTGGGGTTCCTTTGCGCCAAGCCACGATGGCTCCTTGATCGAGCGACTTCTCCGAGTCGAGGATGAGGTCCGGATCGAAATAAGGTTCGGTCCCGAGACCGTGGCAGGCCGGACACGCCCCCAGATGACTGTTGAACGAGAAATGCTGGGGAGTCAGGCGCGGCAGGGTGAACCCAGTCTTCGGATTGGAAAATGCGGTGGAAAAAGGATGGTCGGAAAACTGGGTTTGCGATGGCTCTTGGATCGAGGCAACAAGCTGGCCCTCACCCCAACGCAGGGCGGTTTCAACGGAGTCTGCCAGACGCTGGCGGAGGTCAGTCTTGAGGACGAGGCGGTCAACCACCGCTTCAATATGGTGGCGGCGCTTTTTATCTATCTTGATCTTATTCTCACCACCGAGGTCGGTGACCGTTCCGTCGATACGAGCGCGGATAAATCCTTCGCGTCGGAGTTTGTCGATGACATCGCGGAATTCCCCGGTTTGACCGCGGATGAGGGGGGCGAGAAGGATGACTTTGCTTCCTTGGGGGAAGGCTAGGATGGCATCAGTGATTTCTTGCGGGGTCTGGCGGCGGACCACCTCGCCCGTTTCAGGATCATGGGGGAGGCCGATGGCCGAGTAGAGGATACGCAGGTAGTCGTAGATTTCTGTTGTGGTGGCGATGGTGGAGCGAGGACCTGCCGAGGAGCTGCGCTGTTCGATGGCAATGGCGGGGGAGAGACCCTCGACAAAATCAACATCCGGTCGCTCCAGCCGATCGAGAAACTGCCTGGCATAGGTCGAGAGACTCTCGACGTATTTTCGTTGCCCTTCGGCATAGAGGGTGTCGAAGGCGAGGGAGGACTTTCCGGACCCACTGGGGCCGGTCAAGACAACGAATCGATTCCGTGGAATGACCACATCGATATTCTTCAGGTTGTGCTGTCGGGCACCCTTGACGCGGATGCTGGATGGCTCGTGGGAAGGCATGGCTGATAATCTCTCAGAATAGCCGTCCGTTCAGTGGGGCGGAAGGCGGATTATCTGGAGAATTCCTGGCGGCTAGGCCCGACGGGCCAAATAGACAGTGCTAGCCGATTGGGCTTCAAGGAGGGGGTTGAAGAATTTTACGACTTCGGCCCGAACCTCGGTGAAGACGGTACCCAGATCGGCCAGAAATGGCTCGTCCGGGGGATCGTCGGACCAAAGGCCGAAAATGCCTCCGGGATGGATTTGCTCGGCTAGTTTTCCTAAGCCCTCTGGCCGGTAAAAGGTAGCATTGGTATGGTCGAGCAGGTTTCGGGGGGAGTGATCTATATCGAGAAGAATGGCGTGAAACTTGGCTCCGAGCACAGCGGGATCAAATCCGCGTGCGGGGTCGGCAGCCAGACTGAAAAAATCCGCGTGGACAAAATGGCAAAGGGGATTTTGCGAAAGTTCCTTTCCCAATGGAACCAGTCCGCTCTCATGCCATCCGATGACGGCTTCCATGGCTTCGACGACGAAGAGTGAGCGAACCGTCTCGTGGGCCAAGGCAGCTTGAGCGGTGTAGCCAAGTCCTAACCCTCCGACAACGACGTCGAGGGGCCCGGGGGTGTCGGCCAAGCTCAAATTGGCGAGGGCAACCTCGACTTCGTGAAACAGGCTCGACATGAGGAAACCGTCTCCCAGTGTCACTTCGTAGATTTCCTCATTGTCCAAGGCAGCGACGCAGCGCTTCCGCAGGGCGAGGTCCCCGATGGGGGTCTTCTGGAAATCGAGTTCCTCGAAAAACTTAGGTTGGGGGGCAGGCTCAGTCATGGATTGCGGCACCTTGCGTCCCGGTCTATTTTAGGCCAAGTCTTAATCGCGGTAGCCCAACCAGAGGGAGGCTACCCCAGCGTCGTAACCACTGCGGACGACAGGGCAGAATCCATGGCTACAAGCATTTCCCACATCACCGATGAAAATTCCGCAAGCGGCAGCGCTCGCGCCACCCGCGAGATCGCTCGGCGGCGGACTTTTGCCATCATCTCTCATCCGGATGCTGGTAAGACAACCCTAACTGAAAAGTTTCTCCTCTATGGAGGGGCTGTCCAATTGGCCGGCAGTGTTACGGCTCGGCGCAACCAGCGGGCCACTACTAGCGACTGGATGGAACTGGAGAAGCAGCGAGGTATATCGGTGTCCTCGACTGTCCTCCAGTTCATCTATGGCCCTCATGTGGTCAACCTTCTTGATACCCCTGGCCACAAGGATTTTTCTGAGGATACCTACCGCGTCCTGACCGCTGTCGACGCTGCCGTCATGGTGGTGGACGCCGCCAAGGGGATCGAGCCGCAGACCCGCAAGCTTTTTGAAGTCTGCCGCCGTCGCGGAGTTCCCATTTTTACCTTTATGAACAAGCTGGATCGTCCGTCCCGCCCCCCGCTTGATCTGCTCGATGATTTGGAAAGTGTCTTGGGTATTGAGGCAGCACCCTGCAATTGGCCCTTAGGAGACGGTCCAGATTTTCGGGGGGTCTACGACCGCTTGAGCGAAGAGGTCCACCTTTTTGAGAAGACTCCACAGGGAGCTTTTCGCGCTCCCGAAAAAGTTGGCGGAGCCAAGGATATTCTGGTCGAGGAGGCTCTCGCTCCGGACGTGCATGCACGATTTTTAGAGGAAATCGACCTTCTGGATGGTGCTGGAGCCAGCTTTGACTTGGAGGACCTTAGGGCAGGGCGGCAGACCGCAGTATTCTTTGGCAGCGCCACGAATAATTTTGGGGTGCGCCTGCTCCTTGACCGATTTCTGGAATTTGCCCCACCTCCTGCGGGACGGCTTTCCGGCAAGAAGATGGTTGAACCCTCGGCCTCGCCGTTCTCGGGATTTGTTTTCAAAGTGCAGGCTAATATGACGGGAAAAAATTTAAGGCTTTCCAACTCGCAGCGCCTCTTTGCCCAGGGGAGAGAGACCGTCGATGACGCTTGGCCGGGTGATGTCGTCGGTTTGGTTGGTAACCATGATATTCAGATTGGCGATACTTTGACCGAGGATCTCAAGTTGGCCTTTCAAGAGACCCCGCGTTTTCCGCCGGAGTGTTTCGCTTTTATTCATTGCTCTAGCTCCACTATGCAAAAACGGTTCCGCTCCGGTTTGGATCAGTTG
>CAXMPH010000049.1:0-7854 GCA_964195055.1 uncultured Chthoniobacterales bacterium
CACCTTCCAGATCTTCGGTAGCAAAGGACGTCCAAGCGCTGGGACGGAAGACCTTTTCACGCTCGAGGTTGTGCATGTAGACGGGAAGTTGCAGCATACTGGCCAAGGTAATGAGATCTGCCCCAGTGTGGCCGCAACTCATGACGCAAAGATTAGCACCCCAGCTATTCCTCACTGAATAGACATCAGGGAAGGCACCCCGGCCGTTGAGCCGAGGGACAGATCAAGTGGTCGGCCAGGTCGGGTTGGTCCGCTCCTCCAAGAGTTTTTCCGTCTTGGGTGGCAAGGAAACCGTTTCTCCTTCGGCAACTTGCAGAGTTGGCCCTAGTCCCTTAACTAGGTTGAGACGGAACATGGTTGCGGGCATTGCACCACGGGTGATGTAGCGAGTACTCCATCCGCCACCTGGAAAATATTCGGTCAGGGAAGGATGCCAGGTGGTAGCTCGGAGGCAGGCTTTGACCTCGGATGGGGTGATCTCCCAAAAAAGGCTTGATCGCCTGAACCCCGCCGATTGGCTGATCCCCACAACCATCCAAGAATAGTGAGGGGGCGTAGCTGTCCAATTCGATCAGCGGCACAATCCCCTCCAGCAGAGAACCTACCCCATCAGCCCGCCGCACCCGAGAAGAGAGAGCACCCCGGAAAATGGGCATCCCCGAGGACCAGTTCATCCCCATGTCCCATTTCGGAGAGAGCTTTGATTAAATCTGGGCTGATAACTGGGTTGATTCTTTTGAGCGTAGAGACTCCCTCACCGTGCATATCAAGCCACGGGAAAGCAGGACAATGATTTGTTTAATGTAGCCGAAGCCATGGCCAACCTCTCAATAATTTCTCACCATACTCGGCGGCGTGACCCTATTTCTTCTCCTCATCCCGCCGACGTAGAACCATGATGGTGACATCATCTGAGGGCTCCGCTCTCCCTACGTGATCGGCCACTGCCCCGGCGACGGAGTCGGCAACTTCTCTGGATGAGGTTTCACCGCAACTTTCCGCCATCGCTAGTAATCGCCCATTGGTGAAGAGTTCGTCTCGCTCGTTCATCGCCTCGGGCACCCCATCGGTGTAGACCATCAAAATCTCATGATGCCCTAGGACGGTCGACCACTGAGGAAAGGTTGCCTTCTCCATCACTCCGATGGGCGCACCGCCCAAGGGACCAAACTCCGGCTTGCCGCTGCTGCCCCAGTAGATCACAGGGTTGTGTCCCCCCAAACCACAGACCACCTCCCCGGTGGCCACGTCGGCAATCCCCAGAATCATGGTAACAAAGAGGCAGGCCTCATTGTCCCGGCACAGCTCGACGTTAACCCGCGAAAGAATTTCTGAGGGACTCATCCCCGGCCGAGCCATCGCTCGCACCAACGTCCGGGTCATGGCCATGAAGAGACCCGCGGCAACGCCCTTGCCCGAGACATCACCAACGACAAAGCAAAGCTTGCCCGGCTCAATAAAAAAGAAATCGTAGAGATCCCCACTGACTTCCTTGGCCGGATCCAGTCGGGCATAGACCTCTAAAGTCGGCGAGGCCTCCTCATCGGGAAAACTTTTCGGGAGCAGTCCGGCCTGCAACTCGCGGGCTAAGTCGAGTTCACGCTGTAAAGCCACCCGCTCCAACGCGGCCGTCTGGGCCCTCACTCGACCGAGGGCAGAGGCAACCAGTCCGGCAAAGTATTCGACAAGCCTTTCATCGCCTTCGGTGAAGGCCGGACGCCCCGAAGGGTTGAGGAACTCGATAACTCCGAGGCATTCCTCACCGTCAAGCAGGGGGGCGGCCAGCAAAGCCCGGGTGGTCCAACCAGTTTTTTTGTCCGCCTCCTTGTAGACACGATCATCATGGGCGGCATCGTCTACTCGGATAAGCCGCTTCTCCGTCATGGCAACTCCGACGATTCCTTGACCAGCTGGCACCCTCAGAGCACCCAGTTGGGGGACCTTATCACCCTGAGCCGAGTGAATGACCAGATCACCCGTCTCCTCATCCGGTAGAAAAATAGAACAGGCCTCGACCCGCATCCAAGGGAGGCTCTTGCCCAGAATTTGCAAAAGCAGCCCCTCCAGGTGGGACTCGCGGCTGATTTCTCCAGCCAAAGACAACAGGCCCGTGTAGTCGATCGTATCCGGCACAACTTAAGACCCTAAGCGACGAGGCACGGTTTCGTTAGAAGAAAATCCAACCAACTGCTGGACACGTAGAGTGGGCGGACATCCTCTCCCGCTTGGCAAATTCGGTATCCTGGGTCGCTGGACAGAGTCCTGCGAGGCGCTTAGGGCTTTTTTGAGGCGGTCACCCCACAAATCCTGTTTGTTTTGGGAGCCACCCCAAGATGGGCGCATGACAGGGCGTGGAGTCCGGGCAGCCTCAGCCCCTGACTTTGGCGAGGCGGCGGCGGCAAAATGAGCCCCCCATGAGAAGAAGAAGGAGACCACCGGCCACATAGGTCGAGGGCTCGGGCACGGCCGTGATACTGAAGGTACTACTGTTGGTATCCCAGGCGGAGGTGAAGCCTCCCGTGCTGTTGATATCGAAGTAGGTACTGCTGTAGGCGCTCCCCTCGTAGGACACGGGGAGGTAACCACTGAGATCGCTGTCTAAACTCAAGACATTACCCCCGGCAAAGTTGTTCACGGTCAAGACGAAGTCGGGTGTCGATCCGCTCTCGTAGGCGCCGAAGGCGAGAGTGCCCGTGCTGCCGCTGCCATAGTCGATCGTCGAAGCCGCCGTGAGACTGAGCCCACCCATCGTGTCGCTCACCCCGCTAGAGCGGGAGAGCGTTCCTCCCGAGAGGGTGATGGCGGCGGCGTCCGCCACCTGATAGGCCTCGCCGAGCAAGAGAGTCGCCCCGCTCGAGACCGAAACCCCGGAGACCGCACCCGCGGCCGAGCCGGAGACGGCGGCCAGTTCGACGATCCCCGCCTCCACCGTGAGTCCTCCGCTAAAACTGTTGGACCCGGTGAGGGTGAGCTGACCTGCTCCCTTTTTGGTCAATCCCCCCGTCCCGCCCCATCCGCCAGATCCGCTCACGGTGGCCCCGCTGTCCACCGTCACCGAGGAATCCTCGTGCATCATGGTGAAGGCGCCGCTCGAGGTGAAATCATCGCCGAAGCTGTACCCAAACACGCTCATGTCGTTGGCCATGCTCCCGCCCCCAAGAAACCTTACCACTGAATCCATGGCGGTCTGGATGATCTCACCCGTCCCACCCCCAGAGGCCGCCCCCTCCACCGTTAAACCTCCAGCGCTGTTGATCCTGATCGTTCCGTCATTATCCAACGATCCCGTGTCCAAGAAGCCGCCATCCAGAGTTAGAGTGTCAGTGCTGCCAATAACTGATGCCCCGGCAATCCCCAAAGTTTGAAGAAAGGACAAGGTCGTCGGGTTTCCCTCCGTGTTAAAGGTGGTTCCATTGCTTAAGGAGAAGTTGCTCTCACCAATGGTTAAGGTCTGACCGGCATCGGTGATTCCCAGCGTTCCCGTGATGAAAGTAAACACCCCAGCCGCCGTGTTATCCAACGATCCCGTGTCCAGCCTCCCTCCTTCCAAGGTGAGGCTACCACTGCTCCACAGCTTGGTCGTTAGATCAACATTGACCGAACCAAAATCAGTAATTGTTAGTGCCCCGGCACCACCCACCGCGACAGCCGATCCGCCAATGTACAAATTACTTGAGTTGTTCCACTCACTGCCGCCACCGCTTACCGTGACAGCACCTGTCGAACCGGATTCCTTGCCGATATAGCCGGCCCAGCTGCTGGCTACCCCACCGCTCTCAACTTGCAGTGTCCCATTGCCCTCATAGCCCACTTCTAGAGCAGCCCTATTATTCCACTGGCTGCCGTTGCCAGTGACCGTGGCTAATCCCGCAGCAGTGGAATCAGAACCAATAGTGCCATTGTAGTTGGTGACGACACCACCGTTCGAGATGCTGAGTGTTCCATTGCCTTTTCTTCCTAGAGTCATGTCATCAGAGGTAATCCACGCGCTGTTGCTGCCACTTACGGTGGCTAACCCGGTCGAACCAGACTCACCGCCGATGTTAGCGATCTTATTACTGACCACACCTCCGTTTAAAATATTAAGAGTGCCGCTCCCACTATTACCCACCCACAAATCATAGAGGTTGTTCCATTGGCTGCCAGTGCCAGTGACTTTAACAGTGCTCGTAGAGGCGGAATTCACGCCAATAAAGCCAATAGTGCTACTCACCACCCCGCCGCTTTCCACGTTCAGCGTGCCATTTCCATTCTCTCCCACCCATAATTGACTACGGGTATTCCATTGGCTGTCACTGCCACTCACGATAACGACTCCAGTCGAGCCTAGGGAAGAACCAAGGGTGCCGTTGTCGTTGGTGACGACACCACCGTCCAAGATATCTGCCGTGCCACTGCCGCTCTCGCCCACTGCTAAACCACCAAAGTTATTCCATTGGCTGCCACTGCCGGTGACGGTGACGGCTCCCGCCGACCCAGTACTGTAGCCAATGTAACCAGCGTAACTACTGACCAGTCCGCCGTTCGTAATCTTGAGCGTACCGTTTCCATCAAAACCCACTGCCACATTGTTGGAGTTATTCCATTGGCTGCCACTGCCGGCAACCGTAGCCACCCCCGCTGAACCTGAATTGCGAGCGATATAAGCATCTACATTTTCAATAATCGCACCCGCATTGAGATTCAGATTTCCAGAAACGTCAAATCCTCTGGAGCCTGCAATAGTTAGTTCACTACCTTGAGCATGGGAGCCATCCAAATTGAGGGTGCCACCATCCACGATCTGTCCGCCAACGAGACTTTTAAAGTGTAAGCCGCTAATGGTGGCTGAGGTGCTAGCCCCGGAAATCGAAAAGATCCGATCCGGCCACCCGCTCACGCCATTGATCGTGTATAGAGGCTGAAGGCTAGGATCTTTGTTTAATAAAGTCACCTGGCCCAGCCCGATCGAGAGCCAGCCAACCTCAGGGCTGGTATTCCCGTCCCACCAGACTTCATAAGTCGCTGATTGAAAAAAGTCAGCCAACTCTGTTGAACTGGGAACTACCCCCCCCGACCAGTTGGTATTTGTCTGATAGTAGGCACTGGCACTTGTCGTATTCGTCCAGCTCCCTTGCGCCGAGGCAGCACTCATTAAAAAAAGGATTCCTAACGCTAGGGGCCCACCGAAAAAACGGAGTCGGTGAAGACCAAAGGACTGAGCCGGAGAGCTAATTTTGCTCCTTAGTCCAAGACCCAGACGGGGCAAAGGCCGCAAAATGAGCGAGACTTCCATCTAATGATGTCCATCTTAAAATCATATTTTTATCCTGCGACTAGATGAGGCCGTGTCAAGGGCAAACCAGACAACCTCAACCCCACTAGGATTTTACAGCTCCCCCCAGTGGACCACTTCAGCCCCTGACTTTGGCAAGGTGGCGGCGGAGGAATGAGCTCCCAAGGATTGAAAAAAATCATGTTCCGGCCGATGGCTCGGTGGCGCCTTTTTGGCGAGGGTCTCGGAAAAGTTCTCGTCGGAAAAATTCTCGGCCACTAATCCTTAGCAACCCGCCTTCGACTCTCGCCATTTCCGCGAGAACCAAAGCCAGTAAAGGAACCTGCCCTATGACAAAGCAAAAAATCGGATTCGTCGGTCTCGGCCGCATGGGTGGCAACATGGCCCGCTGTCTTAAGGACAAAGGCTACAACATAAGCGCCCTCTTTGACCTAAGAGAGGGCTTGGCCACCGAACTCGCCGCCGAACTTGGCTCCACGGCTTACCCTAAACTTGCTCATGTGACCGCCCACGCCGACATCATCCTCACGGTTGTGACCAACGATAAAGCGATGGACGAGATATTCTTTGGTAAGGACAACCTTCTCACCGGTGCCCAAGGGCGCACCTTCATCAACTGCGCCACTCTGACACCGGCGATCCACCCCCAACTCGAAGAAGCAGCTACCCAGGTAGGTGCTACCTGTCTCGAGGCCTGCATGGCCTCCAGTATTCCGCAGGCGCGCTCCGGCGAACTCTTCCTCATCATCGGAGGACGAGAGGCAGACTTCACCGCCAACAAGCCACTACTGGAAGACCTCAGTCAAGACCTCCACTACGTCGGCCCGGCCGGGAAGGCGTCGGAAGTAAAGGCCCTGGTCAACATGGTGATGAACATCAATACCGCGGCCCTGGCGGAAGGCCTTGGGATCGGTGAGGCGCTGGGCCTCGACCTGAAAATGCTCTGCCATATCTTTGGCCAAACTGGCGCCAACTCGCGGGTCCTCGCCACCGACGCAGAGGACATGATCACCCGCGACCACGACTGCTACTTCTCCGCCTCACACGCCGCCAAAGACTCGGGGATCGCCCTCACGCTGGCCGCCGCCGCTGGCATCCGCGCACCTTTGGCTCAAGCGACCTTTCAGCAATACACCACGCTCACTCGTATGGGTAAGGGCGACCTCGACAAGTCAGCCGTCGCCGAACTCACCTTCAAGGGCCGCAGCTGAAGGTTTGCCAGCGGCAGACTTCTGCGTGGGTCCGGTCGCTCACACCCCATGGGGATGACTCTCCCTCGGGCCTAAAAAGGGTTGTTGGCCGAGCCAAAGGGGTCAATTGTTCGGACTTCTATGAAAAATATTATTCCCCTCCTGCTCCTCTCAGTCCTTCCGCTACTTACAGTGGACCTAAAGGCAGAGGAGCCGACGATGCAGGAAAGATCAAAGGCTAAATTCGAAGCCTCCAAGGAAAAAAGGGCGGAAGAAAGGGCTGCCAGAAAAGCGGCCGCTAAGGAAAAAAAACAAGATGCCGAAATCAAGAAATTGCAGCAGGAACTGAAAAAATTGGAACGCGAGCTGAAAAAGTCTCAGTAGCTCTCCCGTAGGTTTGACTTACATCCAGAGCGAGCGATCGAGGCTCCGGTACTGGATCGCTTCGAGTAGATGATCCTCAGCGATGTTGGCCACCCCTGCCAAATCGGCGATGGTCCGCGATACCTTGAGGATGCGGTCGTGGGCGCGGGCACTGAGTTGCAGGTCGTCCAGAGCATGCTTGAGCAAGGCGTGGCAGGCCTCGGAGATCTGACAGTGCTGGCTCATCTGGCTTGGACGCATCCGAGCATTGAGCGGTGGATAGAGGTCGCCGGTAAACCGGTCGGTCTGAATTTTTCGTGCCGCCTCGATTCTTCCCCTGACGGTGGCGGAGGATTCCGTGGGGGCCTTGGAGGTCAGCTCATCGTATTCCACCGGCGGAGCCTCCACATGGATGTCGATGCGGTCGAGCAAGGGCCCAGAAACACGCTGACGGTAGCGTTCAATCTGCCCGGGGGAGCAGCGGCACTCGCGCTTGGGGTGTCCATAGAAGCCGCACGGGCAGGGATTCATCGCCGCCACCAGCATGATGTCAGCAGGAAACGTCATCGTACCAGCCGCCCGAGAAATGACCGCCTTGCCATCTTCCAGCGGTTGCCGCAGCACTTCCAAGGTTCCTCTTTTGAACTCGGGCAGCTCATCGAGAAAAAGAACCCCATGGTGGGCCAGACTGATTTCTCCGGGAGATGGGTTGGAGGAACCACCGAGGAGGCCCACGTCGGAAATGGTGTGGTGGGGAGCGCGAAAGGGTCGCACCGAGACAAACTTATGCTGCCCCCCCAAGAGGCCGCAGACGCTGTGGATCTTGGTCGTCTCGATCGCCTCCTCCAGAGCCATGGGAGGCATGATACTTGGGATACGCTTAGCCAGCATACTCTTGCCCGAACCCGGCGCCCCCAGCACGAGTAGGTTGTGGCCTCCCGCCACCGCCACCTCAAACGCCCTCTTCACCCCCACCTGACCCTTGACCTCGGCTAAGTCTAACTGAGAGGGCTCCTCGGAGTGAAA
>CAXMPH010000050.1:0-7847 GCA_964195055.1 uncultured Chthoniobacterales bacterium
CAAATCAATCTCGCCACCGCCTCCAGCATATTTCTGACCACCGCCACGGACATCGTCAGCATGGGCCTTTCCCTCGGCCTGGCCACCTGGCTCATCCTCTGAGTCTAGGAGGACTCCGAGCCGCGGCAAAGACTCGGCCACGGCCGGAGCGGTAAAACCAGATCTCCCGCACGCCAAAAGAAAATCACCCCAGCTGAGTTGGAGCTTTGGCACCTGCTGGCTCGGAGGAAAAAGATAGCGGTTTGCCAAAAAGGGAAGGTTGGCTAATCTTTCCCGCCATGCCGACCCGCGCGCTCCCGACTTTCCTTCTCCTCGCTTTGCTGGGGTGGTCTCCCCTTGCCGCCGCCCCCGATGTCGCCCAAAGCATGGTGCGGATCACCACTGCGGCCCAGCAACAGGACTATTCGGTACCGTGGAACCCCGGCAACATCGGCCAAGGCGTCGGGGCCGGTTTCGTCATCGAGGGCAACCGCATCATGACCAATGCCCATGTGGTGAGTAACGCCACCTTCATCACCGTGGTCAAAGAAGGTGACCCCAATCCTTGGCCCGCCCGCGTCCTCCACGTCGCCCACGACTGCGATCTCGCCCTCCTAACAGTGGAGGACGAAGCATTTTTCGAGGGGACCAAGCCCCTCCAATTCGGCGGTATCCCCGCTCTGGAGTCTACGGTGAGCGCCTACGGCTACCCCATCGGGGGGGACCGTCTCTCTGTCACCCGAGGCATTGTCTCGCGGATTGATTTCCAGCCCTACACCCACTCGGAGGTCGACAGCCACCTCACGATTCAGATTGATGCAGCGATCAACCCTGGAAATAGCGGAGGACCGGTGATGCAGGAGGGTGAGGTGGTCGGGGTGGCCTTCCAAGGTTACAGCGGCGCCGTGGCCCAGAACGTCGGCTACATGATCCCCACTCCGGTGGTCCTGCGTTTTCTCAAGGATGTCGAGGATGGCACCTACGACCGCTACATGGATATCGCTGCCACCTACTATCCCCTGATCAACCCAGCCCAGCGCGCCGCCCTTGGGCTGGAGGACGCAAGTGCCGGTGCCATCATCGGCACCGTCTTTGACGGGGGATCGGCCGACGGCAAACTGCAACCCGGCGACGTCATTCTCTCGATCGATGGCCTCAAGGTGTATGCCGACGGAAAAATTGATTTGGAAGGAGAGCGGGTGGAAATGGCTGAAATTTTCGAGCGCAAGTTTAAGGGCGACGAAGTCAAGATGGAGATCCTCCGCCATGGGGTGACTGAGGAAACCACCCTCACCCTCAACCGCCCCTGGCCATTCGAGATGCAGGGCCGCGCCTACGGCCAGCGCCCTCGCTTTGTCCTTGTCGGGGGACTCCTCTTCCAGCCCCTCAACCGGGACTTTCTTGAACCTCAGAAAAAAATCGGCATCCGGTTGCGCTACTTTTTCGATTATTTTGTGACGGACCAGCTCTACCGTGATCACCCCGAAGTTGTGGTGCTGAGCAATATCCTCAGCGACCCGGTTAACACCTACGTCGCCCCCTTCAAGGGGAGCATTGTCGAAAGGATCAACGACCGCCCGATTCGCTCACTCAACGATGTCGCAACCGCTTTCGAGCAACCGGGAGAATTCCATGTTATCGAACTCCTCGGCGAAGGCCGCCCTATCGTGCTGGAGCGCTCTGCCTTGGCAGAAGCCCAAGCACGGATCAAGCAGCGCTACGGAGTCAGGGTGGATCAGAACCTCTAATTTTTTTCTTCGATGCCACTCCGTCACCTCTTTCTCACCGCCCTCTTTTCTCTCTTTTTGACTGGAATGGCCCCGGCCATGGAAATCCTCAAGAGCTACCTACCCGCGGAAACACCCGCCCCGACTCCGGCAGCACCGGTTGCCCAAGCCGCCCCCTCCCCGGTGCCTACCACGGTCATCCCCGAAGATCTCCCGCTGACCCAGCCACCCATCGTCCGGGTCAATGTAGCAAGCCAGTCGTACAGCTTCAGGCAACCTTGGCGCAAAAATTCCCCCAGTATCCGCCAAGGTCTCGGGATTGTGCTGATGGATGGCCGCATCCTCGTCACCGCCGAACTGGTGGCCAATCACACCTACGTGGAATTAGAAAAACCGGAAACCGCCTTCAAGGCCACCGCCGAGGTAGAGATTGTCGACTACGATGCCAACCTCGCCTTGCTCGCCGCCCCGGGGGCCGAGTTCCTCCAGAGCATTCCGGGGGCCCGACTCGACAAGACCGCCGAGGTGGGTGACCAAGTCGAAATCCTCCAACTCGAACGCAATGGCACCCCGGTCCGCACCGAAGCCACCATCACAACCATCGCGGTCGGTCCCTACCCGGTGGACGAGAACGCCTTCCTCGTCTTCAAACTCAGCCTCCCCCTCCAGTCGCGGGAAAACAGCTTCACCGTGCCAGTGCTCAAGCAAGGCCGCCTCGTCGGTCTGCTCATGCGCTACGACCCGCGCACCCAAACAGCCGACGTGGTACCGGCTCCGGTGATCGAGCACTTCCTCCAATCGGCAGGGGAAGAACCCTATGGTGGATTTCCTCGTGCCGGTCTGACTTTCGCTGACACCCGCGACCCCCAGTTGCGCAACTACGCCAAGCTTCCCCAGGGAGCCGGTGGGGCCTACCTCACCAAGGTTCTCCCCGACTCCCCCGCCGCCAAGGCTGGCCTGCAGGTCGGGGACGTCCTCCTCAACCTCGACGGACAAGCCATCGACCAAGACGGCAACTACGAGGACGAGCGCTTCGGCAAGGTTTCTCTCGACCACTATGTCTCCACCGTCTTGCAGACCGGACAAACCATCCCGCTCACCGTCTGGAGGGATGGCGAGGAGGTTGAGCTGGAGGCCACTTTTGCGCCACGCGATCGCTCCGGCATGATCAGCCAGCCCTACATTTTTGATACCCCTCCCAAGTTTGTTATCGTCGGCGGGATCATTTTTTCCGAGCTCTCCCGCCAGTTCCTCCGCGAGTGGGGCCCCCAGTGGCCCAAGCAAGCCCCCCTCCGTCTCGTCTACCTCGATCGCTTCCAAAACGAACTCTCACCGGATCAAGGAAAGATCGTCTTTATCAGCGGAGTTCTCCCGGGAGCGAGTACCGTCGGCTACGAGAACCTCGGTTATGAGGTGGTCGAGGAGGTCAACGGTCAGCCGATCCAAAGTCTGGCCGACCTCGCCGCCGCCATTGACCATCCCCAAGATGCCTTTCACCGGATCAAGCTGGCCGAGGACCCCGGCATGATCGTCCTCGATGTCGAGGGGAGCAAGGCGGAGGAGGAACGTATCCAACGTGACTACCGAATCCCCTCGCTGCGCCACCTTGACCACCCGCCGTCCCAACCCACCAACCCAGATTTACCATGAGTTCACCCGTCCGCACCCGCTTCGCCCCTTCACCCACCGGATTCCTCCACGTCGGTGGAGCCCGCACCGCACTTTTCAACTGGCTCCATGCCCGCCACACCGGAGGCAGCCTCGTCCTCCGCATCGAGGACACCGACCGCGAGCGCCACAATGAGGAGGCGGTCAAGGCCATCTACGACGGACTCCGCTGGCTCGGGCTCAACTGGGATGAGGGAGCGGAAAAAGGAGGCGACTACGGCCCCTACTACCAGAGCGAGCGCGGAGACATCTACGAGCGCTACCTAAAAATCCTGACCGACAAGGGCATGGTCTACGAGGACGAGGGGACCCTCCGCTTCCGCTCACCCCGTGAGACGATGACGGTGCACGATGAAGTCTGCGGCAACATTGCCTTCGATCTTTCCAATCCAGCAACCCACCCCGACATGACGATCCGTCGCCCAGACGGCTCGTGGATCTTTCACTTCGTCAATGTCGTCGATGATATTGAGATGAAGATCACCGACGTCATCCGTGGGGAAGACCACCTCTCCAACACCCCGAAACATCTCGAGCTTTACCAGGCGTTTGGAGTGGAGCCACCCCGCTTCGCCCACATCCCTCTCATCCTCAATCCGGATGGAACCAAGATGAGCAAGCGCGATCAGGGTGCCAGCGTCCAAAGCTACATCGAGCAGGGCTACGCTCCTGAGGCCGTGCTCAACTACCTCTGCCTTCTCGGGTGGTCGCCCAAAGACAATCGGGAGATCCTGCCGATCGAGGAAATCGTCAAACTCTTCGAGCTGAAAAACATCAACCGCCGCAGCGCCGGTTTCGACCTCGACAAATGTTTCTGGATGAACGGTCAGTACCTATCGGAGATGCCCCTCCAGCGGTTTGCCGAACTGAGTCTGCCCTTCATCGAGCGGGCCGGTATTCCCTACGGATCCACCGAGGAACTCCTCCCCGTCCTTGCCTTGGTTAAGGAAAAAGTGAAGCACCTCAGCGATGTCCCACCATGGATCGAGTTCTTCTTCAACGACGACTACGCTTACGACGAGGCTAGCGTGGAAAAATCCCTTCGCTCCGAGGGTGCCCTCGAGCGCCTTCGCCTCCTCGGTGACGCCTTGGCCCAAGTCGAGCCGTGGACGGCCCCGGACCTCGAAGCCGCCTTCAAGGCACTGGCAAAAACCCTCGGGATCAAAAACGCTCTTCTGGTTCATCCAGCCCGCGTCGGCACCACCGGTCGCAGTATCGGCCCTAGTCTCTACCACCTCCTAGAACTCCTCGGGCGCGACCGCGTCCTCGCTCGCTTCCAGCGCACCCAAGAAAAGTTCGGCGGCGCCTGATCTTTATCCCAGCCAACTCTCCTGGGTCGTAAGCCAAGTCGAAAAAAAACTTCTGCCATCCGCCGTTGACTCGGCCCTAAGCTGATCCAGACACTCTTTCCGTGGACCTCCAACAAAATACTTTCACCCTCGAGGACCTGTGCGCCCGCGCCGGAGGCGGTGGCCCCATCCCCCCCGAGGTTCGCTTGGCTGTCCTCGGTTCGCCGGTGGAGCACTCCCTCTCTCCCTCGATGCAGAATGCTGCCCTCGAGGCCCTAGGCGAGACCACCCGCTACGCCAAAATCGAATGCCCGCCGGAAAGCTTGGGCGATGCGGTTGGGTGGGCACGGAAGGCCGGCTTTCTCGGCCTCAACCTCACCATCCCCCACAAATTCGAAATCCTCAAAATCTGTACCGAGCTCGACGATACCGCCCGCCAGCTGGGAGCGGTCAACACCCTCCTCTTTGACGGCTCCCGCATCGCCGGATTCAATACCGATGGCCCCGGCTTTGTCCGCGCCCTCCGCGACGTCTTCTCCTTCGATCTGAGGGACCTCCGCGTCATGATTCTGGGTGCCGGTGGGGGCGCTGGTTCAGCCGCCGCCTTGCAAGGGGCCCTCGAAAAATGTCCCCGACTGGTTTTGGTTAACCGTACCGAAGGCAAGGCCCGCGAGGTGGCCCGACGCGCCTCCGCCCTCCTCCATAGTGACCGGCTGGAAGGACCAGAGGATCGCGTCACCGTCATCCCCTTGGAAGAAGCTGCCTTAGCGGAGCAACTAGCCCGCACCGACCTGATCGTCAACGCCAGCTCTCTCGGAATGAAGCGCACGGATCCCCGACTCGTTCCCGCCGCCCTCCTAACCGCAGACTTGATGGTCTACGACATGGTCTACCGCCCGGCCATGACCCGGTTACTTGAAGACGCCCAGGCCGCCGGAGCCCGAACCGCAAACGGACTCTCCATGCTCCTCCACCAAGGAGCCCTGTCCCTCGAGATCTGGCTCAACCGGACCGCCCCGCTCGATGTCATGCGGGCCGCTCTGAACACCCAAGCCTAGGCAAAAAAAGCCCCTCACCTTGTTCCAAGGCGGGGGCCACTAAGGTCGGGGCAGACCCTCCTCCCAAAACATATCCTTGAGGGGATGCTCATCGAGGACATTGCCGTAGAGGCCTCCCAGCCGCGCTCCATCATAGAGCTGGATACCGACATAGAAATAGAGGGGGCAAACCGGTCTAGCGAGGCAGACCAAAAGCTTTTCCGCTCGGCGGAGAATCTCGTAGCGAGCAGGCGGATCGAGTTCGGCCGCGGCGGCGACGATCAGGGCGTCGTAGGAGGGATCGCTCCAGCCGGTGCGATTGTTGCCACCTCCGCTGACGAACATGTCGAGGAAGGTGTTGGGATCAGGGTAGTCCCCCACCCAACTGGAGCGGGCTATGTCATAGTCGAGGGTGCTCATGGAGCGGAGGTAGACCTTCCATTCCTGCCGGAGCAACTGGACGTTGACTCCGAGCAAACGCCTCCACATGCTCTGTAGTTCCACCGCGATGGCCTCGTTCAGCTCCCCCTCACTGTAGAGGTAAGTGATTAGGGGGAAACCTTGGCCCTGAGGATAACCAGCCTCGGCCATGAGACGCTTGGCCTTCTCCACGTCCCGTCCCCCACACTCGTTGAAGGGCTGGTAGCTTCCCGCCCCGGGAGGAACAAAGCTGTCTGCCGGCAATTCTCCAGCGCGGGTAATCCGGTCGACCAGCGAGGGCTTGTCGATGACCAAGCTGAAGGCTGCCCGCACCCGAGGATCCGTCATGGGTCCCTTCTCACAGTTGTAACGTAAGAAGTAGGTGCCAAGGAAAGGGGCGGCATGAAAATCGTCACGCTTCTTGATTTCTGAGATGAGGGCTGGAGGGACCAATCCCTTGTCCATCATCAGATCCGCCTGCCCAGAGGCGTACAAATTGAAGGCGGTGTTGGCCTTGCTCACCGGAAGAATATCGACAGACTCCATCGCCACCTTCTTGGCGTTCCAATAGTCGGGATTTTTGCGGAGACGAATGCGGTCGTTGAGGCGCCAAGATTGCAAAAGATAGGCACCATTGCTGACCAATTTCCCCGGCTTGATCCAATCATCCCCATGCTCAGCGATGGCATGGATTGGCACGGGCAGGAGGGTGACAAAGGCACAGAGGTCGAGAAAGAAGGGTGTCGGGTTTTCTAACTCCACCCGCAGGGTGCGTTCATCGGGGGCGGTAACCCCCACCTGAGAGAAATCGGTGAGGTCGCCCTGATTAAAAGCGCGGGCATTTTTGAGGTAGTGCAGCTGGTAGGCATATTCCGAGGCGGTCAGCGGATCGAGGGTACGTTGCCAGGAAGCGACGAAATCCTCTGAGGTCAGAGGGGATCCATCGCTCCAAACCAGCCCCTCCCGCAAGGTGAAGGTGTAGACGCGCCCCCCTTGCGAGACCTCCCAGCTCTCTGCCATCCCCGGGCCCGCCTTGCCCCTGGCGTCGAAGGAAAGCAAACCCTCAAAGAGAGCGTTGGCAATCCGTCCCTCCGGCTGCCCCGTGATCAAGGCGGGATCAAGCGTCTCCGGTTCCGCCCCATTGAGAAAGACCAGGTCCGCCCGCGGTGGAGGAGAGCAGGCAGGAAGGAGCAAGAGGGCGATGAGGGCAAGAAAAGGCACCCCTTATTGATGTCCGGATCAACGCTTACTGACAACTCCCTGCTTCCCCCTATGCTACCGCCATGACGCCTCACCCCGTCCGCTTCACTGGGCTCACTGCCTTGGCTGCCATCCTTCTCGCCCTCGCCGCTTACTGGGTGGCTCTGGGCAGCGACCATGCCGCCACCAATGGCGACGAGCTTCTTTACGCCCAGATCACCCAAGCCACCGCCGCCACCGGCCACTGGCTCCCGCTGCAAAGCCTGGTGGAGAGGCACCGCAACACCAAGCCACCTGCCCTCTTTTGGCAGGGCATAGTTTCCACGGACTGGGCGAAAAACTGGAATCTGTGGAACCTCCGCTACCCCAATGTCCTCTACACTTTGGCCATCGCCGTCCTTGTCTTCCTCTTGGCTGGACAGCTGGGCCGGGATGCCTCGACGGGATTGATCGCCGCCCTTGCCTTCCTCTGCTTCTTTGGAACCTACCGCTATGGCAGGGTCTTTCTCACCTCAGCCCCGGAGACA
>CAXMPH010000051.1:0-7777 GCA_964195055.1 uncultured Chthoniobacterales bacterium
TCCAAGTCTTACTTGTCCGGAGGTACCACGACGCAGCGGGCCCCCTCAGGCTTCACTTTGGTAGAGCGGCTGGTGGTAATTACTCTTATCGGTATTTTGGCTGGTCTGACCCTGTCAACTCTAGGTTACGTCAACCGCAAAGGGGCTGAATCACGGGCCAAAGCGGAGGTGATTACCCTCTCGGCGGCGATCGACAACTACAAGCTGGATTTTGGTGCTTACCCAGAGGCAGATGAGAGCGGTGAAATCCTTTACCGAGAACTTACCGGCCAAGGAGAAAACAACACCAACAAAGTCTACTTTGAGCCGACTCCGAACATTACGACCAACACGACCAATGGTCCATTCATGGACCCTTGGGGCAGAAAGTACAATTACGAGCCGGAGAATCCGACAAACAACATTGGCTTCTTCGACCTTTGGACAGAGAGCAACGATACTGATCCCGTTTTTTGGATTCGGAATTAACTACGATGAAAAATTTATTCACCCTCGTAGGAGAAAATTTTTCGGCCAAGCACCCCTCGCCAAGGGCAAGTCGGTCGGGAGGGTTCACTCTCGTGGAAATGCTCGCGGTGGTAATGATCATCGCCATCATGGTGGCGCTTTTAGCCCCGTCTCTGCAGGGGATACTAGGGGCGGCCGGTCCGCGAGGCGGTCTCAATGTCGTCTCTGCTGCTCTGGAACAGGCCCGTCTCTCGGCCATGGAGAGCGGAGTTCCTGCCTACGTTGGGTTCGCCGAAGACGATTTGATCGAACCTGTGACTGCGGCTGTTATTGTCTTTCGGGAGCCACGGGATGATGAAACCAACACGCTTGTTCCGGTCTCGCGTTGGCTCAAGCTGCCTCGGGGGGTCTTTTACCAGTCGGATGACTTGACGTCCTTGCCTGTTACCGCTGGTTCTCTCCCCAAGTTGGGACAGCAAAGTCTTTCCGATGTCGAAATTATGAAATTTGATCGATTTGGTCGTTTGGACGCAGTTTCTGAGGTGAGTCGGGTTAGTGTGGGACGTAAGGCTGAGTCCACCGGGGAGTTTCTTGAGAAGGGGGGAGAGGTCTTTTACTTGGATATTCAACCATTGACCGGCCGAGTTCTTATTGCCGAGCGAAGCCAAGAGGAGGCGCCATGATAAAGGCGCACCGCTCCAGTGCCGGATTCAGTCTGGTCGAGGTCACCGTAGCTATTGGGATTTTTGCCTTTGTCGCGGTTGGGGTGGTCGGCCTGCTCCCCGCTGGGCTCAAACTTCGCGCCGAATCCGCCCGAGAAACCCGAGGGGTGCTCATCACTCAGGAATTGCTTTCCAGCCTGCAATCGGCTCCCGACCTCACCGAGGTGAAATTTCGCAAATCTCTCGATCAAGTCGATTCAGCCAACCTGCTTTCCAGCAGCAGCACCGACATCAAGAGCGTCTTGCTCGGCTATCCCCCGCAGACCAGCGTTCCCTTTTATTATACCGATCAAACTGGAGGCATTGAGTCGGCTTGGGAGAATGGGGAGTTAGGCGACACAACCGGCATGATCGAGACCCTTGCCCTCGTCGAGGTGGCCCTCGTCGATCCAACTATTCCCTCTCTCTATCAGGTAACAGTCTCGGTGCGCTCCCCCGCCAGCCAACCTTTGACTGCCGGCAAGCCCGTCGAATTCACCACCCAAGTGTTTATCCCCCCCTCCCTCCCATGAAGAACCAGCCCGTCCTGAAAACGCGTTGCTCCGGGTTCACCCTGATTGAGGTGATGGTAGCCGCGGCTATCCTGAGTATGCTCATGCTGGTCCTTCTGGGTACGCTCAGTACCACCCTGTCTCTCTGGCGCAATACCGAGAGCAAATCTGCCTCCGATCGTGAGGCAAGGGCCGTCGGGCTCCAGCTCACCCAAGATCTGGACAACATCGTCATGATGACCAACACCCAGCTCTGGCCGACCGTGATCGACAGCGATGCCAAGGAAGCCTTGACTCTGCAGTTTCTCACCCGCAAGCCGGCCGACTACGACACGACCACCGCCGGTGACGTCATCTTTGTCGAATACTGGGTCGACCCTGAGTTGGGGCAAATGATGCGGAGCATGAAAGATAGCCAAGCTACCTACGATGAGGTGCTCCTCGCTGGGGCTTTTCCAGCTAGTCGGGAGGACGATAACTCGCAGATGCTCGCGAGCAACCTCCTCTCCGATAGCGCGCGTGCGGTCAAGGGCATGGAATTGGAGGGTGAGGTCGAGAGAGTCAAACCGGCCCACTTTGCCGTCCTTAACCAAGAGTTGGAGACACTTGCCGGATCTGGCGCCTACGACCTGGCTGATCCGTCCAGCCATCCTGTTACTATCGAAATTAATTTTGCGGCAACCGACCCCGACACCTTCCGCAATGCCAGCGATCCCGATCTCGGGGTAGACTACCCCATCCGTAACGCCGGGCTTTACACCACGAGGATTTCCTTGCCTGAGCCTCCTCCCGCCCCATCCCTATCCCCGATCATCCCATGAAAAAGACCTGCCAATTTTCGGATCAAAGTGGAGTAGCTCTGGTTACCACGATCATTGTCGTGGCGGTGCTTGCCGTTGTGGCCGTCGCTTTCATGCAGAGCGTCGGAACCGATCGTCTCTCGTCTCGGACAGGGGCCAACTACATGAAGGCGCGTCTCGCGGCTGAGGCGGGTGCGTCTGCCGCCGAGGCCGCTTTAGCCAACCTCATCACCCAATATCCTGACTCTGTCACGGTTTGGCAGAATATCGGGGGAGGCGATGTCGATGGGAAGGAGAACGAGGCCACCGTCCTCTACTTTCGCGATGGCAGTCCCGGAGATGCTGGAGTGGTTGCCCAAGGTCAGCCTCTCGTTTCCGGGGGACTCTCCGATGGGAATGGGGAAGTTGCTCCCTTAGCTCCAGAGGCCATTGTCAGCGCCATGGAATTTGATCCTTCCTCGGATCTCATGGTCGACCTCAACGCCACCACTTTAAGTCGAACTAATGGCTTCGTTGGCACCAGGTCCGAGGAAAACGGAGGAGAACTGGTTACGGCGGCCCAGTGGATTTACCTGGGAGCTGAACCGGGGCCGACCAACACGATGAACCCGGCGATTGCGCGTTATGCCTACTGGGTCGAGGATGAGAGCTTCAAGGTGAACGTTAATGTGGCCGATCACGGGCCTCGCGATCCGACAAGCCTCGGGCTCGGTCCGGAGGAAATCCGCCTAGAGGGCTCGTGGGACACTGCCAAGAGCACGGACTTGGCTGGTAAGGACGCTGCCTCCGTCGTGACCGCGCGAACGACTCTTGGGAGTTTTCCCAGCGTGGCCACCGCCGCCCTGCCGGGAGGGGTGACTGATGTGCCCGCGATGGAATTTCTCACCACCACGGATTCGGCTGGACTCGATATCTCAAGGGAGGGCTTCAAGCGCTTCCCCATCAACTCGGTCACAAATGGGGTGACCGAGGGTGATACTGCGAGCAAGCGCGAGGCCTTGGATCGAATCATTACGGTGATCACCAACACCAACGCTGCTCCGGATTTTGGCAAGCGCTTCTATGAGGGGGCCACGGACCCACACCAAAAAATCTACCTGCAGAAAATCGCGGCCAACATTTACGATTACATCGACGAAGACGACCAGCCCACGGTCATAAGTAACAATGCTGCCTTCGATCTCATGACCGACCGACCCACCACGGCAATTGAGCCACAGGGTGGGGGGACGTCGGGAGAAAATCCCGTGGCGGCTATGGGTGTAGAGAATTTACCGCGCCTGCAGGAATATGCCGTCCATGCCCGGATTGTCACGATGAACCCCATCGGCAAGCGCACGATTGGAGGAACTGCTGGAGTGCCAGACCGATATTTTTATTACCAAGGGGTAGCGCCCTATGATGAGGTTGAGGTGCTCTCCGGTGACAAACTACCCAGGCAGGCCCAATTCGAGGTTTATTTTGACCACTATTTCGAATTTTGGAATCCAGGAACTCGGGATATTACCCTGACCAATAATGCCTACCTAAAAATTGTCGACCAACCTGGATATGGTGAGGGGGCCATTCCTCCTGGGCGCGACTCGGCTGAAATTCCTCTCATCGATGTCCTCACCGGTGATCCGATCACCTTCCCTGCCGGAAAAATTACCGTTCTGACCACGGCTGATCCTCTCATGATCAACAGCGACAATGGGCAAGGAACCGCCGCTTTGATTTCTTCGGCTAATTTGGGCAATGTTTTTTCCCTGCCAGTGGAAGACGAGGACCGAAAATTTACGGGAATGACGTCCGCCACCAACGAAAGAAACAGCCTCTACTCCACCGCCGGAGGCTCCTCCGCCGACAATGGGTGGTCCCAAGTGCCCAAAGATCTTTTCGACTTGAAGCTCGATGCCCGTTCCAGTGGGATGACCGACTATGAGACGGGGGTCATCCTTGGTAATGACTTTGGTTACTTGGAGAGCTTCATCGGCCTGCCCCTTTGGGTAAGCGGACAGGCTACGCCTCTGCCTCTCTTTATCAAAGATTCTGTCGATTTGCAGATTATGGAGGACGCCCAATCAAAAAACTGGTCGGCCGGCAACCAGAGGATGCTGAGCGGCGGGTCTCTTCGGGGTAACTCTTCCACTCTTGGTCCTTCCAGCTCGGAGGGCGACCCCCGGGCGCTGAATGAGCAACTCGAATTCCAGATTTACACTTCGGGTGGCTCGACCGACCAGACCCGATTCTACGGCAGTGGCCTCGGCGGCGAAAACAGTCGGCCACCCCAAGACAGTACGATCGGAGCGCCCAATGCTAATTATGTGCGGCCCACCAACTGGGTGGACTATTCCTCGACAGATCCCGGGGCAGCCACCGCCCCCTTGGTTGTCGCTAACACTAATATGGTAAGCATCGGCGAACTGGGGCACATCACCGACCCCGCCCGGGTCGCCGGAGCAGGTGGGATTGAACTTTCCCGTGGTGGCGGCCGTACCTTGCGGGTCGGGCAGGCCGAGCACCCCGATTGGTTTGATGGCCAAGTGGCGAGCGAACAACGAGCCCGTACCTCCTGGAGATTGGCCGATGTTTTCACCGCCAGAACCAATCAAGTTTCTGCCCCCGTTGATCTCTCTATTCCCGGCCAGATTAATCCCAACGGAGTCCTTCGCGATGGGGGAGCTGCCCTTGAGGCAGCTTGGCATGACTTTGAGTACTCGGCCGCTGGGCCGGAAGGTGATCCCAGGTTGGGAGGTAAGACTTTGGCCAATACTTTTCGCATGAACGGCATGATTAAAGCAGTCAAGGCCCGTCTCACCGATGGTGCTGCGGCGGGGCTGGCCACCGGAGCGCCCCATCCATTTTGGGAGAGGGGCGAACTAAGCGAGTTGCCAGTCTTCAATACTGGATCAATCCCGACAACCATGGCCAGGGTCAACGACCGCGGCCGAGAAGAATTGCCTCGTCGGTCTATCGAGATGATGACGCCCCGAGGCAGTGTCTTCAGCGTTTACGCCATCGGGCAGTCCCTCCAGTCGAGTCCCAGCGGCGAGGTCCGGATCACCGGGACAGCTAAGCTCAAGCAGACTTTCCAGTTATCCCCGAATTACGCGGAGACGGAGGCGGCCTTCGACGACAGCTTTGACCCCACCGACTCAAGTGCGGTGCAGTCTCGTTTTGCCCGTCCGACGGGTCAAACCGCCCGCAATATCTCGACTTTCTATGATTAAGCATGCCCTCGCGGCCACCCTTACTTCGCTTTGTCTGCTCACTGGGGTGGGGGCTCAATCGTCTTCTTCCACAAAGGCTGAGGCAAAAGTGCCTCCCAGTATGGTTCGTGGTTGGATTTTTCCCGGTCCGGATGCCGAAGAAGCCAAGATTCGTTTTCGTTTAGGGAAAGAGGGGGAAGCCCAGACCTTGTCTGAGGCCATGGCCGACGCTTCCCAGATTGTCCAACGATACCAGCCAGTCAAAGCCGGAGCTTACCAATTTGCCTTGGCCACGGGAGGAAAGCCCACGGTCAAGTCCCAAACCCTGAGACCCCAGCGATTTTATACGGTGATGGCTTGGGAGAAGGAAGGTAAGTGGACCCTTCAGGTAATGCGGGACGCCCCCGCCGCGCCCAACGCCGCCACCCGTCCGCTTCGCTTGCTCAACTTCTCCGGTGACCGGAAGGCGCTCATCCGAGTTGGTCAAGGCAAGCAAGAACCAATGGCCGCTGATTCCGTCCGAGAGGTTCAACTTCCCTTGGAACTGACGGGCCTCGACGTTGAGGTCCTTGATCCATCAGGTGGCCCCTCAGCTCGGACCAGCACGGAAGTTGATCTCCGTAATATGGCCAGTGCCTACCTCATTGTTGCCCCAGATTACCGCGGGCGGATGCGCCCACGCCTGATTGAGGGTGGGGAAGTTATTCTGGCGGAGGAGGCCCCAACCCAAGAGGGAGTCTCTCCTGCCCCGGCAAAGCCGGTGGTTCAGAAAAGAAAAAGTCGTGCGGCAGGCCTTCGCGAGGAAATCGATTACAAGAAAGGGCTCCTCAAGATGATCCAAGCCCGAACGAGCGGGGGCCAGCCTTCCTCTCAGGCTCAAGAAATGATGGATGATCTCAAATCGGCCATCAAAGCCCTAGAGATCGAGGCAAAAAAGCCCTCGCCACCACTCACCCCGAGGTCTGCCCCCAAGACAACTATTCCTCAAGGTTCATAAATTTTAGAAGATTAGACTTGGGTGCCTTGGTATTTCTCTGGGGAGGGGCGGTAGGTCCAGAGATTCGGTCAAGAAGAATCGTCCTGGCCGCTGGTTGGGAAAGGCCCGGCAGCTCGCTCGCTCTTCTATAGCTCTTGCTTAATTCCTGTTTTGATCTAAATTGCATATGTCTCCAACTACCATGAAAAAAGCGTCCAAATCTCCTCTGTCGGCCCTGTTCTTCAGGGCCTTTTTTGTTTGCCTCCTTGCCTTCAGCAGTACTTTGAAGGCAGAGGTTCTCGTCAGCGATGACTTCTCCACCTATCCGGATGGGGCCCTAACCGACAATGTCGGGTGGACCAAATTCAGCGGTACGGAGGGGCAGATTCAAGTAGTGGCCGGTGCCCTTACTTTGACCGATGCCGATAGCGAGGACGCCGGCACCGCTTTTGCCGCCCAGAGCTCCGGCGAGGTGTTTTATGCTTTTGACTTCTCGGTTGCGGATCCCGGTTCCTACCCCAACATCGGCACCGTTTATGAGTACTTTGCCCTCTTCAATGATTATGGCAGCCGCTTGGACATTGCGGCCTTTGCCGTGGAAGGCTTCAAGCTGGGGATTGCTGGGGGCAGCAGTACGGCCCAAAGCGTCTGGGCGACCAACTTGGACTACGACACCAGCTATCGGGCGGTGGTTCGCTCGGACTTTGCCACGGGGATTTCTACCCTCTGGATCAGCCCTTCGACAATCAATGACGTCAACATTGGCTCGAGCGCAGATACGGTGTCTCAAATCACCACCTTCGGTTTCCGTCAAGCGGGGGCCACTCCCAACCAGACCATTTCAGTAGACAACCTCGTTGTCTCCACCACCTTCGCCGAAGCAGCCGGTGATCCTCCATCTCCTACCGATCCAGCGATATCCTCCACCGGGTCGTTTTCTTCCTTTGCCACTTTCCTCGGGACAGCTTCCGATTCCCAAAGTATCGACGTCGGGGCGGTCAACCTAACCGAGCCAATCAGCGTGGTTGCCCCCATCGGCTTTGAGGTTTCGCTTGATGACGCCACCTTCGCCTCCTCACTCTCCATCACCCAAACCGGAGGCGTATCTGCCGCCACCCTTTATGCCCGCGTGGCGGCCACTGCCCCCGAG
>CAXMPH010000052.1:0-7769 GCA_964195055.1 uncultured Chthoniobacterales bacterium
CCCCGGCGGAGCAATTGATGTAGGCCACCACGTAATAGTTTTTTTCGGCGTGCTCCTCGAGGTAGGCAGAGAGCTTTTCTGGGGGGCATGAGTCGGAGAGGGAGCAACCGGCGGCCATGTCAGGAATGACCACTGTTTTTCCCGGATTAACAATTTTGGCGGTCTCGCCCATGAAGTGAACCCCACAAAACACGATGACGTCGGCTTCTGCCTCGGCCGCACGATAACTGAGGCCGAGCGAGTCTCCGACATGATCAGCTAGCTCCTGAATCTCTCCCACCTGATAATTGTGGGCAAGGATAACGGCATTTCGTTCTTTCTTCAGCGATTCGATTTCTTTGGCCAAGAACATAATAATTGATGGATTTACAGAGTTTAGACGATCAGGACAGGGTAACTTGATCGAGGTCCTCTGGTCGGCTGACCGAAGAGATCGTGGTGCCCTTGCGGATGCGAGCCATCATTCCGGCTAGGGTGGTCCCGGGACCGAGTTCGAGGAAATTATTGCAACCGAGCTCGTCGAGGAGATAGCCGACGCAGTCAGCCCAGCGCACACTATCAGTTACTTGGTCAGCTAGGGTACGGCGAATCTCGTCGGCGCTGCCGGTGGGTTGGGCGTCAACATTGGAGACGACCGGGAACTGCGGCTCCTTCAGGGCGGTCTGCTCCAGGATGAGACCGAGCTTTTCGTAGGCGGGCTGCATCAAACGGGAGTGAAAGGCTCCGGCCACCTTAAGTTCCACTGCTTTGCGAATGCCATAGTCCTTAGCCATGGCAACCGCCATGGAAATTTTGCTGGCCTCACCGGAAATAACGATCTGCCCGGGTGAATTGAGGTTGGCCACGTCGACATCGGTGGTCGAAGCGAGATCGCGGACGGTACTCTCGTTTGCCCCAATCATGGCGGCCATACCTCCTTGGGTAGCGAGGCAGGCCTCCTGCATAAATTGTCCCCGCTGGGCCACCAGCCGGAGACCCGTGGCAAAGTCAAAAGTTCCGGCGGCGGCGTGGGCGGTGAATTCCCCGAGGGAGAGACCAGCGGCGGCGTTAATGGAAAAATTGCCAAATTTCTCACGGGCGACCGCGAGGGCGGCAAGGCCGTGAACGTAAAGGGCGGGTTGGCAGACTGAGGTTTTGGTTAGCTCTTCTTCTGGGCCCTCCCAGCAAATAGAACTGAGTGACCACCCAAGGATTTCGTCTTCCTGAGTAAAAAGGTCGGCAGCAACTTGAAAGTTAGCGGCTAATTCCTTGCCCATACCGACGGATTGTGCTCCTTGGCCAGGGAAGATGATGGCGATTTGTGTGCTCATAAAAGTGTTCCGATTCTGACCAATCGGCCGGTGCGGGCGGCCGCTTGCTCAAGCAGTGGCCCGGCTTCCTCCAAGGCTTGATCTAGGGTCATGGGTTGATTGGTCACGGAAGCGGTGGCGCTAAAAGTTCCTGCGCCCTGATTGGTTAATGGAATGGAGCCTGCTATGGCAATGACAGGTTTGCCATATTGCTTGGCTAGTTGGGCTACGCCTGAGGGGGCTTTGCCCGCATTCGTCTGCGGATCAAGTCGCCCTTCACCAGTGATGATGAGGTCGGCCTCAGCGATGGCCTGGGGAAGGCCCGTCATGGCTGCGATGGTCTCGAAGCCAGACTGGAGTTTTGCCCCGAGAAAGCAGATGAGGCCATAGCCGAGTCCTCCGGCAGCCCCCGTCCGCGCCGTTGCCGGATCAGGCGCTCCGAGGTCGCGTTGTGCGATAGCGGCAAAATGAGTGAGGGCGTCCTCAAGATTGTCCGCTTCCTCTGGACTGGCCCCCTTTTGTGGGCCGTAGACGAGGGAGGCGCCCTCCGCTCCGAGGAGGGGATTGCCCACATCAGTCAACCCAACAAATTCGATGGCTCGGAAGCGGTCTGGTCGCTCGATCCGATCAAGATTTCTTAGATCTTTAGGTATGGGGTCGAAGGGTTTTCCATCTTTCCCGAGAAATCGAAAACCGAGGGCTTCGGCCATTCCGCAACCGGCGTCATTGGTGGCACTCCCGCCCAGACAGAGGTAAACTCGTTCAGCACCATGGGCTTCGGCGGCATCAATCAGGTCACCAAGTCCGGCGGTGGTTGCGGTCAAAGGGTTTTTTTCGGTTTTCCCTAGGTTGGCTAAGCCGGCAACTAGCGCCGTTTCAATCCAAGCCGACTTTTCTTTTTTTTGCCAGAGCCAGGGCGTCGATTGGGTCACGCCGCGGAGATTACGAGCCGGCGATTCCCTCCAATCGCCCTGGGTCACCGACTGCACCACCGCAAGAGTTCCGTCTCCACCATCCGCGATGGGGTGGATAACGTAATCGTGATTTGGCCAAGCTTCATCCCAGCCCGCCGCAATATGCTGGGCTGCTTGCTCGGCGGTTAGGGAACCCTTGAATTTATCGGGAGCGACGAGAAAGCGCACAGGGGAAGATTAGGTGGTGAGACTCCCTTAGCGCAAGCGGCATGGACAGAGCGGGTGTGCCAGCTCATAAAAGAAAGATGAAGGGGGCACACCTTGGAGCACTGGGTCAGCGTATTTTGATTTTTCCGGCAGCGATGCTGGCGGTGCTCAGTGTGCTCTGTCTGGGGTGGGTTCTTCTTTCCCAGATAGCTGTCTCTCCGAGCTTGGGTGGACCTGTCTTTCTCGGTCTTGATGGGGCCCTTTCCTTTCTTGAAGATCGGACGATTGATGCTCGGCTTTCTGCCCGTGGCAATTTGCCCTCTCCCCCTGACCTCAAAGTCATTTATGTCGACGTCGATACTGATTCGATCACCGCCTTGGGAAACTTTCCTTGGAACCGTGCTATTTTTGCCGAGGCTTTAGATGCCCTTTTCGATTACGGAAAGATTAAAGGGGTCGGTTTTGACTTTGTATTTTCGGCTGCGGGTATCCCCAATCTTGGTCGCGAGGAGGCGGAGAAGGGGAGTATCGCCTTGGGGCGAAGTATCAAGAGGCATGGCCAGACGGTGCTGGCCTCCAGCTATTCGACCCGAGACTTTTTCCCTTATCTCTACGATCGCCGGATTACGGTCTTTAATACGGGTGAACCCGAACTTCCCGTTTTTCCCGTGATCGGCCCCACCTGGGGGCTTACCGGACTTATTGATGTGGTGGGAAGCGACATCCGCTACGTGCCGCTCTTCGCTGTTTCAAAATTTCGTACTTATCATGCTTTTGCCTTGCAGCTGGCCTTGATTCATTACGGCCTACCAGAGTCGGCAGTGGAGGTGGTGGAAGGGGACGTCATCTTGCGGGGGGCTGATGGCCTCGAGGTTAATCGAATCAAACTTCTCCTGGGGCAGATGGTTGAGCCCAACTGGTTCTCTCCATGGTTATCCGATGAAAATCCACGGGCGGGAATTATTACCGTCTTGGATTATGCCCATCTCCTGCAGCAGGGCTCGCCAAGCGAAAAAAAGGAGGCGGAAGAGTTTTTTGCGCATTTTCGTGATGCCATTGTCCTCGTCGGGCCGACTGATCCATTATTAAAAGACACTGGCTTTGCTCCACTCAATGGAAATGCGGCAGTGCCTCGCGTCTCCCTCCACGGTAATCTTCTTAAGACGATTGTGTCGGGGCGCTTTCCTCTACGCCCTCCCGTTTGGGTAAATACCCTCATCATTTTTGGCCTTGGGCTCGGTGCAGCCGCTTTGTCGGTGGCTCCGAGTCCAAGATGGAACTGGCCAGTAGGCAAGATTTGTGCCGTCCTGCTCATTCTGGTCTATCTCGGGGGAGCTTTCATGGCCTTTGCTTGGTACGATTGGCTTCTACCCATGGTGGCTCCTGTCGGGGCAGCAGTTTCCTGCACCCTTTTTGCCTTATTGTACCAACTTTTCCTCGAAGAGCGGCGCCGGCGACGGATCAAGGACCTCTTCGGGAGCTATGTCTCCGCTGCCGTGGTGGAAGACATCGTCGAAAAAGATATCACTCCACATACTGGTGGGGTTGAGGCTGAGATCACGGCCTTCTTTAGCGATGTGGTCTCATTCACAAGAATTTCTGAACAGCTGAGCCCGGGGGACTTGGTCGCCCTCATGTGCGAATATCTTGGGGAGGGTACCCAAGCCATTATCAATGAGGGAGGGGCTTTGGATAAATACGTCGGAGATGCCATCATTGCCATGTTTGGAGTGCCGGTGCGTCAACAGGACCATGCTGCGGCTGCCTGTCGGGCCGCGCTTGGTCTCGAGGATGCGCAGCGTCTACTCCGAGATAAGTGGGCCAAGGAAGGTCGTAAACTACCTCTCGAGGCTCTGCAAATGCGAACCCGGATTGGCTTAAATAGTGGCACCGCTGTAGTTGGTAATGTTGGCTCTGCGCTCAGATTCAACTACACCATGATGGGCGATACGGTGAACCTAGCGGCGCGTTTGGAGTCTGCCGTAGCTCATTATGGTACGAGTATTATGGTGTCAGCCGCCACGGCTCAGGCGGCAAGAGCAAGCGATCAAAGTCTGATTTTCCGTCCCTTGGATCGTATTGTGGTGGCGGGTCAGACGGAACCCGTGGAGGTGCTTGATCTTTTGGGACGTGGGGGCGGTGATCTTTATGCTGTCAGGTTGAAGGCTTATCGGGTGGCACGAGAACTCTACGGCGCCGGACGCTGGGCTGAGGCCCGAGAGGCTTTCCTGCGGGCTGCCGTTTACGAGTTACCAGTAAGCGGAAAAAATCCCTGCACCGTCATGGCGGAGCGTTGCCAAGGATTCATGGAAGAGGGAGGAACTCCCATTTCCGCATTTCGACTGATCAAGGGCTAGTTGGAGGTGCTACCGCCACCACCACCACCGCCGCCACCGCCGAGAGAAGGAAGATTGACACCACCTGCCCCGCCAGCTCCATCGGTTGAGCCCGAATCTTCGCCTTCGCTGGCGTCTTGGTCCGCCTCATCTCCACTGGAATCTGAAGAAGTGGCAGCGGCCTCGGAGAAGGCATTGCCGCTTGGGGTGCTTTTGGTCATCGCGGCAACTGCCGCCGTAGCTGCCTGACCCAAAGATGCCGAATCGCTGGGAGCAGTGGCAAAGCCACCATCGCTAAAGCCTGTGGCAGCGCCGTTGGCGATGGTCCTCGTTTGCCCTGCCGTGGTAGTAAATTGTACAGATCCCTCTGGAACACCGAACGATTGATCTCCAACCCGTGGCATGTTGGCGTAGGTGATGGTGCCGCGGATTCCGGCGGTGCCAACCGGGGTAACGATGTTGTAGACGGAGCCCTTGCGGTTTAGTTTGCGCACATTATTTACAATCATTCCCTCGGTTAAAGTTACCTGTGTTATGGACGTGGATGGTTCAGCCTTGAGGTTTTTGAAGTCCACATTGGCGGTGTCGAAGGGATCGACAAGGAATTGATCAATAGAAAACTTGGATCCTGGGCGGATATTTATGGTGGAACCGTTCTCAAACAGAAGTGAGACCACCCCATTGGGGCCTGTCACGATATTCGTTCCTGAACTAAGAACTGCCCCGGAGCGTAGACGCTCTTTCTGGTTGCCGCTGACTTGCCACGCGTCGCCTTCTAAGCTGATGACGCTAATCTTTCCCTGCTGCATCGACGATTGTCCCTGCGCCAGCATTGGAAAAAGGAAAAGGCTGGTAAGAGCGATTAACGACCAGCAGATAAGGAGATTTTTCATACTTGGATGAAGTTCTACATAAATAACTAGGGGACGCGAGTGATTTCCATGAATTCCTGACGTTGTCAGGGGGTAATTGAAGATGACCTGGGGTGATAGGTTTTTGCCAAGGCACCTCGTTTGAATTATTCCAAATAATGCATATTTCATTACATTGGAGGTATTTGCATTACCACCCTTGCAAGAAGGAAAATGGACGCCGCCAGCAGATTTTAGCCCCACCTGTTGCAGAAGTCTTGGCAGCAGAAGTTACTCTTGCCTCGGCGGGTAACTTCCGCCGCCGATTTTGGCGCTCGCTGCCAAAGATAGCCGGTAGAGCCTTACCGAGACTTAGCAAGTGAATAACTAGGAAGCCGTATCAGATATTACTGAAGCTGCGGTTCAAGCAACAACTGCGACTGACACCAACCAAGCAAGACGGAGATGTTGATGGCAGCGTCTCCTAAGGTGCTTGGCTTTTTTCAAAGGCGCATCGTTTGAATTACTCCAAACGATGCCAGTTGTATTTTAGTTGGAAGAGCTTCCACCACCGCCACCACCGCCACCGCCGCCGAGGGAGGGAAGATTGACACCACCAGTGCCTCCAGAACCTCCATCCGTTGAGGATGCCTGATCTGCGCCTGAACTAGCCCCTTCGTCTGCAGCCGTAGCGATTTCTCCTGCGTCCGCAATGGGGGCAGCTTCTGTCACCTGCACGGCGGTCTCTGCTGAAGTCTCTGGTACCGCGGCTGAAACTTGCTGAGCGATATCGACAGCGGCTGCTGGTACTGCAGCAGCTACTGCTCCGGCAATAGAGGCGGCCTGTGCTGGGACTGTCGCGGCAACGGCGGCGGCGATACCGGCGGCCATTGATGGGGTAATTGAGGCGATGCCCGCTGCGATGGCCGGCGCGCTGTTCGGAGAAATACTAGCCGCGGCGGCGGCGATGGACGTAGAGGCGTCTGGGTTTGCTCTGGCCAGTGCGTTAGCCGCAGTTACGAGAGCTGTCACGTCGCCCCCAGCGAAGGCTGTTGCGAGAGTGGTGCCAATGATTTCTGCCTCCGTAGGGGCTGAACCTTGAGCTTCTGCGGCAGTCGTTGCCCTTTCGATCATGACCGGGGACGCGACATCTTGAGCAAGGCTGGAGGTGGTTACACCAAAGGCTACAAAGGTGCAGATTGTCAGAACGGTAAGGAGGTAGGTAGATGATTTCATGGCTCGTGATATCAATAGATAGCCCCAAGAGGCAAAGAGCAAGCCGAATTTTGGTGATTCAAAGATTTCCAAGTACTAAAGCTCTTAAGTTTGTTAATCTTAGTTGAGCCTTATCCCTGCCCCAACATAGGATATTATCTGTGTTGGTTATGGTGTTGACGTGGCTTTGTGCTGTTCTGCTGGCTGGCGGCTTAGCCGCTGCTCAGATTTTCCTCGGTGGCTGGTGGTATCCGGCACTGGCGGCGCCGTCTTATCTGCTGGCTGCCTCCGCGGCAATTTTGGCCGGTTCTCTCTTTTGGAAAACCCGGGATGCGCCCGGTGCTTGGTCTGTCGGGACGACACTGGTGATGGCCGGTTATTTTCTTTGGCGTCAGGCTGAAAGCGCCGATGCTTATGTTGCAAGGGAGGACCAGTGGCTCTTGCTCGGTGGCTTGTGCGTGTATTTCACGGCGGCATGGCAACTGCGCTGTCTCGGAACGCGCTGGTTGGTTCTTGGCGTTCTTGCTTTCCTCTCCGTGGCTCAGACTGGTATTGCCCTAGTCCAGTTCACGGCCGCTTCTCAGTGGCATCCTTTGGCCGATTGGGCTTTGCATATGGGTCTGCCCTCTGGCGATGGAGCTGCCATAAATTTAGGGTTCGTCAGCGGAACCCTGGCTAGCCGTGGCAGCTTCTCAGCCGTTCTTCTGCCGAGTGCCTTTCTTTTTCTCGGCATGCTTGTCTGGGGGCGGGGAGGAGTAATTCTGAAGATGCTCCTATTTTGGATCACCGCAGTAACCTTTGCCGGTCTTGGTTTTTCTCTTTCTCGGGCCGCCTATTTGGCTCTTCCGGTTGGCCTGATCGTTTTCGTCACGGTGAGCTTCTTCGTCCTTCGGAGGGGGGCGCTCTCTCATCGTTGGGGGCTTAGCGCGGCGGTGCTCGTTCTCGTCGGATTTTTCT
>CAXMPH010000053.1:0-7683 GCA_964195055.1 uncultured Chthoniobacterales bacterium
AGATGCAGAGCGGCTTGGCCGAACTTGATCCGGTGAGCCTACGCTCGATTGACCGCCACAATCCCCGTCGGGTGGGGCGCCGCCTCGAACTTAGCCTTCAGGCCGGCCGTCCAGCCTCTGAGCTGCTCTTGCAGCCTTCACCCCCCTCTGGCCTCCGCGGAATCGTCCTCGTCCGTGACCGGGACGAACTGAACACTCGTATCGAGTCCGCGGTGGAAGCGCGCTTGCTCGGGGGTGCCGTCGAGGAGGTCAAGGCCGGGGGCGAGATAGCATCCCCCACGGCCAAGCAGATTCTTGGTTGGCGGGAAATTCATGCCTTGCTCGAAGGTGCCATCAATCGGACTCGGTGCGCCGAACTTCTTACCGTGGCAACCCGACAGTATGCCAAAAGGCAGTTGACCTGGTTCCGGGGTAAATCCACATTCCCTTTAGAGAATCTTTCCGCTGTGACACCTAATTATCTGGACCTACTTGCCCGACAGTTGGGGTTGTCATGATCGTTACCGTTCCGCCTTCGTCCCTTACCGAGACAACGGTACTGGTCGGTCTCGAACATGAAGGAGTAACCCGCTGGGACCTCGAGGATTCCTTGGCTGAGCTGCAAGAGCTGGCAAGCACCGCGGGGGCCAAGGTGGTCGGCACGGTGACGCAGAAGCTAAGCCATCCCACCGCCCCCTACTACATCGGGAAAGGAAAGGCCGAGGAAGTCGCAGCCTACTGCGCCGAGCAGGGAGCTGGCTCGATTATTTTTGATGACGAGTTGTCACCGGCGCAGGGGCGCAATCTGGAGATGATCACGTCCTGCAAGGTCTTGGATCGCACCCAGTTGATTCTCGATATCTTCGCTCGTCGGGCCCGCAGTCGTGAGGGGCGATTACAGATTGAGTTGGCCCAGTTGCGCTATCTTCTCCCGCGCCTGACCCGCATGTGGACACACCTTTCTCGCCAGACCGGTGGGATTGGCACCCGTGGTCCGGGTGAAACTCAGTTGGAAGTTGATCGCCGTCGGGTCCTCGAACGTATTGCTCGCCTGCAACGTGAACTGGAGGAGGTCCGCAAACACCGTACCATTCAACGAGAGGGTCGAGCCCGCCACCAGTGGCCCGTGGTGGCCATCGTTGGTTACACCAATGCTGGTAAGTCTTCCCTACTTAATCGTCTGACCCAAGCGGGAGTCCTCGCCGAAGACAAACTTTTTGCCACCCTCGACCCGACGACGCGTCAGTTCCTACTACCGAACAAGTTGCGGGTTCTTTTCACTGACACGGTCGGCTTCATCCGTAAGCTCCCTCACACTGTTATCGAATCCTTCAAAGCAACCCTGGAGGAGTTGAGGTCGGCCGACCTTCTCGTCCATGTCGTCGACGTTAGCCACCCCCAATGGGAGGAACAGATTACGGCAACGAATGAGGTTATTCGGGAACTGGAGGCCGACGGAAAGCATACCATCATCGTCTTCAACAAACTCGATCGGGTAGCCAATCCCGAAGCAATCGGTGCTGCCTTAGATCATTATCCCGGAAGCACCGCAGTGTCGGTCAAGACAGGGGAGAACCTTGAGGAATTCATCGACGAATTGCAAAACCAGCTTTCGGCCTGGCGCCTGCGCCAGCACCTACGAATCCCCCAAGCCGAAAGCGCCACCTTGGCTGAACTTCACCAAGCCGGCCACGTCATTGAGATCAGGTACGAGGGAGATGATGCTTTGGTCACCGTCCACATTCCACCCGCTTTGGAGGCAAGATTTTCCTCCTACGCTGAGGTTCCGCATGAGGAAAAGTTGTCTCTTCAAGAGGATTAATCACAGAATTTTTCCATACCTATTAACGTTATTTTATTATTAAATTTTAATAATGAAATTTTATCGTGAGGAACTGTGGTTTGAGGTGCCGACACGGCGAGGCTTCATTAATATCACGGCAGAGGTCAATCGTTGTCTTAGCCAAAGCGGGATAAAAGAGGGTCTCTGCTTGGTCAATGCTATGCACATCACCGCTAGCGTCTTCATCAATGATGATGAGGGCGGTCTGCATCTTGATTACGAGGCTTGGCTAGAAAAGTTAGCCCCAGAGAAACCGCACTCTCAGTACCACCACAATGGAGGAGAGGACAATGCCGATGCTCATCTCAAGCGTGCCGTGATGGGGCGGGAGGTGGTGGTGGCTATCACCGCGGGAGAGCTTGATTTCGGGCCCTGGGAACAAATTTTCTACGGTGAGTTTGATGGGCAGCGGCGTAAACGTGTTTTGCTTAAAATTATCGGCGAGTGAGTCGGCACCAAGGTGGACTGTGGCTTGGGAGGGGAAGAAAATGGGCCTCTGCTTTGCTATGAATATATGAGCAAAAATTCACCCTCCGCGGAGAAGCCTGTCGACGGGGAGGGCGGTTGAGGGGATCGCGAGATTGTCTCTCTCCGGCAATATTTTGGCTTAAACCCAGCGAAATGCCCCTGCTGACTTGAGTGTATCTTGGACGACTTCGTAGGATTTTTATTCGGTCAGGCGTCTGTCCAGAGTAAGCGGGAAACGTAGAAGAGGACAACCAGTCCGAGAGCGAGAAAGAGTCCTCCAACCCAGAGAACGCTGCGAGGGCTGTACTCCATGTTCTGCTCGCTGGAAATCCTTCGCGTATTCAGGGCAAAGCGATAGGTGGCCGCTGCTAAGGTTGCCACTCCAACAGCCACCATGGTGATACCGGCGGTGCGACCCCCATGGGCCAGATCCCCCACCGCGTTCTCTCCCAGCGTTTTCACGATGGTGTGGAGTAAAATATCAAAGCGTTCGAGGACGAATCCGAAGGCGATGACCGCGATGGCCGTACGCACCCAAGCTAGGTAGGTGCGCTCGTTGGCTGCGTGGTCGGTGAATTGTTTAATCATAAACGAAAGGGGTTAAGTTTGGCCCACTTTATCCGAAGTTTGCCAGACCAAAGGCAGTTGACCCCAAGTCGTTGCTGCTTACAATAATGTCCAACTTATGAAATCTAATTACTCTTTCTACCGCAGATCTGCCTCCGTTTTGGGTAGTGCCACGCTTCTTCTATCCTCTAGTGTTTTCGCCTTAGCCGAAGAGGCTAAGGATGCCGTGCCGACAACCAAGGCCAATACTGGAGAAATGGCAAAAAAAACAGGCGAGAGTGCCAAGGGTACCGTCGTTGGCACGGCTAAAGAAGGTGGCAGTACGGCGGTGGACACCAGCAAAGGGGTCTTCGGCACGGTTGGCGCTGCGGTTAAGGGTGTGGGCAATACCGGTATGGCGGTGGGAGGGACGGTGGTTGATTCTGCTAAAGCTCTAATCAACAAGAATCCGGTTGAGGGCGTAGGCAACGCCGTCAAGGCAGTGGGTCAAGGCACGGTCGATACCACTAGCGCGGCGCTCGGTACCGTTGGCGACACTACCAAGACGGCGGTTGGAACCGGTGATACTGCGGTGAGGGGAACGGTAGGCACCGTAACTACGGCAGTGAAAGGCACGGTTCAGACTAGCTCCGACGTGGTCGGGACCACGGGCACGGCCGTTCGTGATGGTGCATCTTCGACCAAGAATGCCCTTACTGGTAAAAAGGGCTCTGAGTAATCCCAAAATCTACAAATCACAAGGGCTTCCTCGAGGAAGCCCTTTTTTATCCATGTTGGTCTGGTGAAGGATTTTTAGCTGTTTTGCCATGACCTTACCGCGAAAATTGATTAAAAAATAGGAGTTGCGACCGCCCTTAACCTGACCAACTTGATTCAGTAGGCTGGGTGCTCATTGATTCCGGTGTTCCTTATTCATTCATGACCCAAATCCGGTCGAGCTCGCCCAAAAGGAAAATCTTGGTTTTCGCCCATGTTCCGCCTCCTCATCATGGGCAGAGCGTTATGGTCCAACTTCTCCTTGATGGATTAGGGGCAGACCCTCGATTCGAAATTTTCCATGTGAATGCAAAAATGTCGGATAATTTGGAGGACATAGGATCTTTCCGTCCTCAGAAGTTTTTCCGTTTATTTAAGTGTATCCTCCAGGCCTTGGGGATACGTCTGCGCCATGGACCGATGGCGTTTTATTATGTCCCGGCTTCAGCCAAGCGATCGGCTATTCTGCGGGACTGGATGGTTATGGGTCTCTGCCGGCCATGGTTTTCTGAACTAATTCTTCACTGGCATGCCTATGGCCTTGGGGAATGGGTTGCAGCCGGAAGAGGTTGGCCACGGTGGCTGACCCAGCGGGCCTTAAGGGGGGCTGATCTCTCGCTTGTTTTGAATAATTACAACCAAGGGGATGCTCAGGTCTTTGAGCCCAAGCAGATCGTAGTCCTGCCCAATGGCATTGCTGATTCTTTTCCCGATTATGATCAGATATTGAGCCCAAGCCGTGAGGCAAGTACTGCAAGATTGGCCGCCTTGTTGGGAAGAAAAAGAAGCAAAAATGAGCCACTGGGGCGTATAGAATTCTTGTTTCTCGGCCACCTCATCAAGTCCAAAGGAGTTTTTGTGGCGATCGAGGCAACCAAACTGGCCAATGTGGAATTGCGAACGAGAAATGCCACTTGGCGGGTGCATTTGAGTCTCGCGGGAAGCTATGCCTCTGAGGAAGAGAAAGAGCGTGTCTTTCAGGCAATCCAGAAGACGAACCAAGCTACTGAGCAAGAGGGTCTTTGGGTTGAGTTGGTCGGATTTCTCCAGTCTGGACAAAAAAAATCCGCTTTAGAAAAAGCGGATTGCCTCGTCTTCCCCACTTTTTATGAAAATGAAGCCCAGCCTTTGGTTCTTCTCGAGGCCATGAGCGCTGGCCTAACCGTTATCACCACCTCGTGGCGCGGAGTGCCCGAGGTTCTCCCCGTAGGATCGAAGCTGGTGGTGCCACCTAATTCACCGGGAGAACTAGCCGCCGCCATGGTTACCATGCCTGAGAATACAGGAAGCTCCTCGCTCCGGCGCGCCTACGAGAATCGGTTCACCACGGCCCATCATGTGGCTGCTTTGGCTTGTGCCTTGGCCAAGGCGGAGAACTAGGTCCTCAAAATTAACTGGGAAAGATTTTTCTGCTAACCAGAGATAAAAGTTGCTCGATTTGTTCCGATCCTTCTGCTTGTTGCAGATGCTTGGCGTGGATCAAATAACCGGCTAAGAGCGGCATTTCTAGGCCCTTGATACCAGAGGACTCAGCGTAGGCTTGAAATTCGGGGGCCATCCACAACTTCTCCAGGCGCTGGAGGATTTCTTCTGGGGAGTCATTTTGGACTAAGAGAGATGTCTGCACTACATAGTGGAACCAATCCCACCCTGGGACTCCGGGATCTTGGCCTCGTTCCCAGTCGAGCGCCGTCCACCTTCCCGAGGGGCCGACCCGAAGATTCCAAGGGGCAAAGTCTCCGTGCATAAGAGAGGGAGTAACAAGGCGGTCGACCATCTCGGCGGTCTTCTTCTCAGGGATGGCCGAGTCAACGGGTAATCCCTGCCACGCGGGGATATCTCCGAGAGCAATCGGTTTGTCCTTTGAGAGCCACGAAGAGAGTATTTTTTTGACGTCAGCGTGGCAATCCGCTGAGGGCGATGGACCAGCTAGAAATGGCAAAGCCAAGGCGCTAAATTGCTCGGTATCGAGGCGGCCAACAAGCCCGGGCATGGTAGAGAATCCAGGGGAATGTACTTCAAGAAAGTCGGCTTCCCGCCGGACCAAACTCTGGGCCTCATGATCGAGGCCAACCTTGACGACGCAGGCAGGCGTGCCCAAGTCGTCAAAAAGGAGGAAGACAAAACGGCGGCCACGAGTTCCGGGATTACCCGAAAGGACAGAAAAACAGGGCGCACCTTTCGCTTTAGATAGAGGGGACGGGGCCGCCGACTTCTCCAGAACAGAAAAGAGAAAGTTAGCGAACGGGTTCGTCTGGATGGTTACTTTTCGGTGGGGCAAGAGACCCGCCAGAGGTGTCGACAAAACAAGCTGGAAGATACTCTTTGCCGTCCGAGCTTTGAAGGTTTGCGGTGAGTAGAGGGAGAGTGCCTCCTTGAGGAAGTTCGCTCCGTCTGGCACGGCCAGCAGTTCCTCGCCGTGGCGGATTAGGGTGTAAAAGACTCGTTCCTCTGAGGATGATTCCTTGGAGGCACTAAAAAGTGCGTCCCATGACTTGGGGTCACTTTTCATATTTTATCGCATGGGTGGGAGACCCCGGGTTCTGGTTTATAAAGTTTTCCAAGGGTGAATGATCAAAGACTGCTGGCTTTGATTTGAGGATGGTTGCCTGCCATCAAATGACGATCGCGATTTATCGGCGCTGAAGCGCTCTTAGAATGCCTTTTTTGAGTCGATAGACATGAGAGAAGATTCCATCGACGATCAGGCTTAAGTTTTCATCTTTGAAGGGCTTGATGCCATAGATGCGGCGGATCGCTCGGGGTTCGGCCAGTTGCCGCTGCACCCGGAGGATGTTTGCCATGTCTGTTTTTCCAAGGCTTTTCTGGCTGATACTCTGGTCGTGTAAGCGGAAGTCGGCCAGAGTTTCAGGTATGGGTACGAAGCATTTTCCAGCGTGGGCCAAGCGTGTATAATATTCCCCGTCCATGCAGTAGCCAAAGCGGTCATCGAGAAAAAAACCTGCGGCAAGTGTGGTGGCATGGCGAAAAAAGCAAGAGGTTGATCCGATGTAGCAACCCTGTTGCACCAGAATGCCAAGATCAAAAGGCAAAGCTGCCATGCGTCGCAGAAAGCTCCCGGATCCATCAATATAATCCCAGCCGCCGTAGATGACATCTGCCCCTGGGTGCTTTTGTCCGAATGCTTTTATCTTAAGCAACGCCCCAGGTTTCAAACGGTCGTCAGCGTTGAGCCACATGACCCATTTTCCCTTGGCTCGGCCAAACCCCTTATTGATCCCGTCGGTCATTCCCTTGTCTGGTTCTTGGTAGAAGGATGCATGGGGGAACTGAGCAACAGTTTTCGCGGTCTGGTCTTTCGAACCAGCATCCATGACGAGGTGCTCCAGAGTCACTCCTCTTTGGTCACGTACGCTTTCGAGGCACTCGGCGATGAAAGATCCGTAATTGTAACTGGCGGTAACGATGGTGAAATCCATGATGGGGTAACGGAGACTTTTGAACATTAAACACTAATGGTCTAGTTAGGCCATGAGCGAACCGAAGAAGCGACACTTCCGATTGCCTCTTCCTAGATTTTAGTCGCTGTGTCGAACTTTTCTTTCTCAGAAAAGCTGCTCGGGTTGGGCTGAAGGGCTCGTTTTGAAGTTGCCTGCCCTGCTCTTGATATCGGCTGTTTCTCGGAAGAGGCGGCATGCTCCCGGCCATGCGTAAGCCAAGGCCTTCAGGCTTACTTTTTTAGAAGAGTCTTGCGTGCTCGAGAGGTGAAAGAGATCAGCTCTAACGAGCTCTCTTCCCTAAACTTCTCATGCGCCCCCAAAATCCGCAGTTTTCATAGCGGCATGGATAATTTCAGGGTTTTCTGAGGATGGATCGGGCTTCAGAGTGAGCTCGAGTTTTTTCAGATGAGCGACGTAAGCTTAAACTGCCCTAATTCGGCAAAGGAATCTTTACAACTTGGGCAGGCCTCAAGTCTAATATCTGTTGATTCTTTTCTAGCTTTCAGCTGTTTAAGTATCCGGAGTGCTGCTGGGTAACGCTTTAAAACCTAACGACAGGTTCGACAACGCAACAAAGTAATCAAAGCTATCTTGTGTAGGTGGCTTTGG
>CAXMPH010000054.1:0-3424 GCA_964195055.1 uncultured Chthoniobacterales bacterium
TTGTAAGCGGCGAGTAGTCGCCCATCGGGAAGGCGTACCAGACAAAGTCCTGAGTCCACATTGGGGAGGGTCGATGACTGGAGACGGCTCCAGGAACGACCACGGTCCTCGGAGAGAGCCGTTTTGGCCCGCCCCGCCGGACCGTCATCGCGGGTGAAGGCAAGGACTCTCTCCGCCGACAAGGCAACCAAGGAGGGCTGGAACGACTTCATCCCACCGTGAATGCGGGAGACCGCCGCCGAGCGGGCATCACCTGGAGCGGGCAACCAGAGCACCTCGGAAAAACGACCGATGAACTCCTCGTAAATCGGCACGGCCCAACCACCCCCCCGCAGGGCCAAGGGAGGATTGCGCGGCAAAGTGCCGAGATTGGCCAAGGGATTGGTTGTTAGCTTCTCTATCTTTCCCCAGTTGAGCCCCCCATCATCAGACCAACAGAGGTTGAGGGAACTCCCCGACCAACGTCCCGCCGCAATCGAAACAAAGAGCAGCCCTAAGCGGCCGGTGGGATCAGTCAGCAGGACGGGGTTTCCCAGGGAGACGACATGGCGCCGCGTCGCCGCCGCCACCGAACTTCTTACCAAAACAGCCCGCGGTTCCGACCAAGCTTGGTCGGGCCGGCGCCGGGCCAACCAGATTCCCACATCAGACTTCCCCTCGCCGCTGCCCGCGTACCACGCCGCCACGAGGGTGCCGTCCGGCAACTGGGCCAAGGTAGCCGAGTGTGCCTTGGGTGGGGCCGCTCCGGGATTGATCAAGGCCCGCTCCATCCGTGGATTCTCCCGGACTCCCATGACTTTTTTTTCGGCCACGAGGAAACCAGGAAAAGCATCGCGTGATATTTCGCGGGCGGCCCACCAAGGGCCCAAGCCGGCCGCGAGGGCGAGCAGGGCACCAAAGAGACGCAGGAGACGGGCGCTCATTCAGACGATTTCCACGGGGCACTCAGGCAGAGCTTTGAGAAAGGCCCGACCGTAATTCTTGGTTACTACCCGATTGTCGAGCAGGACCACGATCCCCTCGTCCACTGCGGTGCGGATCAAACGTCCGACACCTTGCCGCAATTTTAGAACCGCCTCGGGGAGGGAGTATTCGGAAAAGGGATCACCACCCCGGGCCTCGATCTGTTCTAGGCGCGCCTCAACCAAAGGATGATCCGGCACCGCAAAAGGCAACCGGGTGATGATGACATTGCGCAAGGCCGGTCCGGGGACATCGACCCCACTCCAAAAACTATCCAACCCGAAGAGAACCGAGTTTGCCTCCTCTTTGAAGACCTCGAGCATCTTGTGGCGGGCCCGATCGGCTCCTTGGACCAAGAGAGGCCAGCCCTTCTTTTCGAAGTGGCTCTCCATCCTCTCGGCTAGACTCCTCATCAGGCGCGCATTGGTAAAAAGAACGAAGGCATGGCCTTCGGTGCGGTCGGTGAATTCCTTGATCCAACGCTCCAGTTCCACCTCATACTCCTTGGCGCGCGGATCCGGCATTTTCTTAACCACGAAGATTTTCATCTGCCGCTCGTAGTCAAAGGGACTACCGATCTGGACCGCCTCGGCTTCATCGGCTCCGACGCGCTCGCGAAAGTAGAGCAGATCAGGACGCCCAACCGAAAGGGTCGCACTGGTTAGCACCGCGGTGGTGTCCCCACGAAAAAGCAAGCGACGCAACTCTCCCGCCAAATCGACTGGAGTAACGTGGGCGGTGGTGAACTGGTCGCGGCGCCCTGAGAGAGCCGCCCAATAGACAGATTCCTCGGCTCGCTGGTCGACGAAAACCGGCAGACCGTCGAGAAATCCCTGAAGCCGTGAGAGGGACTCCCCCGCCTCGGCCCGCAGATCCTCCCCCGCTTCCCCAGCAGCATCCTTGAGAACTTGCCGCACAGTCTGGAGTCGTTCCACTAGGTCCATCGGCAGTTCGAGGGGCCGGCGAACCCTCACCTCTTTGCCCTTGGTGAAAGAGCAGGCGTTGGTCAGACCGGAAAAAAAACGTTCACCCTCGTCGAGGGCCGAGACCACCACCGCTCCACCCGCCTTGGCTTTGAGCGCCCCCATGAGCCCCTTCTTGGTTCGGGGATTCCACAACCGCTGCAACAGAAAACGTAGCTCGTACTGGGAAAGACGGATTCCCAGATGCTTGGCCGCCACGCCCTCAATGGTGTGGGCTTCGTCGATCACCAGAAAATCGTTGGGGTAAAAATATCCGGCCCCGTCTTCGGGCAGTTCCTCCCGCCCCCCGAGGAGGATGAAGAGGAGGCTGTGGTTGAGCACCACGATGTCGGCGGCGTCGACCCGTCGACGCGCCTGCTGATAGAAACAGGACATACCATTGCTCCCCCCGCAGCTGCGCTGGGTACAGATCCCCGCCTCGCTGCAAACGAGATTCCACACCGAAGGGGTCGGGCAAGGGATCAAGGTCGGCGAGGGATCCATCACGCGTCCGGCGACTCCAATCGAGAATACGCTCAAGCTCCACCGTTTCCGCGCTGGTAAACAGCTCCGCCCGATTTTCTAGCGCCTTGGCCAAGCGGCGCGGGCAGAGATAATTCTGACGACCTTTGAGCAGGGCCGCATCGAATTCCTGGGGGAGCAACTTAGCCACTAGCGGGAGATCTTTGTAGAGCAACTGCTCCTGCAAATTGATCGTGTGGGTCGAGATGATCGCCTTTCGTCCCTCTTCCATCGCCGTCAGAACCGAGGGGACGAGATAGGCGAGCGACTTGCCCGTACCGGTGCCAGCCTCAGTGACCAAGTGCCCACCCCGAGCCAAGGTTTCCGCGACACCTTGGGCCATGAGTAGCTGCTGGGGACGAAACTCGTAGTTGTTCGCGCCCGAAAGTAATCCGCCCGGAGAAAAGACATCCTCCATGCGGGCAGCCGGTCCAGCGGGAACACCGCTCTCAGGGGCGAAAGAGATCATATCCCTTTTCCGTTCTGAAACGGGTTGCTGCCCGGCCTTTCCTGCCGGATACTGGGCAACTTTCTCCAGAGAGGGACACTCCGACTAATGCAACTAATCGACCGATACATTCTCATTCGCGTGATCCAGCCATTTCTTTACTGCGTCGTGGGTTTTGTTTCGATCTGGCTTGTCTTTGATCTGAGTGAGAATGCACCGACTTTCCTAGATAACAAAGCACCGCTTTCGCTCATCTTGGAATTTTACCTTCGGCGGGCTCCGGAAATCATTCTCATGAGTCTCCCCATTGGGGTTCTCCTGGCCATGCTTTACACCCTGACCCAGATGTCTCGCCGCAACGAAATCATCTCCATACTCTGTGCCGGACGCAGCGTTATCCGCCTGCTCATGCCACTTTTTATCCTCGGCCTCATCCTCACAGCTGCCTCTACCCTTCTCAATTATTCCGCCGCCCCCCACGCCAGCGCGGTCAAAAAAGAAATCCTGACCGATCTACGCAAGGGCGGCG
>CAXMPH010000054.1:3448-7594 GCA_964195055.1 uncultured Chthoniobacterales bacterium
CAAAGCCCTTCGCGGGCACCTTTTCCGCAACCGGGAGGACCGTCGCTTCTGGCATATCGGGCGACTCAACCCAGAGATCGAGAGGCTCGCCTACATCCAGATCATCCAAGAGGGACCGGAGGGGAATCTCCTGCGCAACTACTACGCCGAAAACGCCATTTACGATCACCGCAGCAAAACCTGGCGCTTGGAGAAAGGAAAGGTGGTCGACTTCACCCCCGAAGGTGATGTTTCCGACCAGCGATATTTCGAGGTGCTCAAGCTACGTAATTTCTCCGAGACCCCGTGGAGAATCAGCAGCTCGGTCCTCGATCCTAACGCGCTTTCGGTCGCGGAACTGCGCCAGTATCTCAAAAAGAACGACCACTTCACCACCCGCCGCCTCGCCCCCTACCGCACCCAGCTGGCTTATCGCTGGGCTCTCCCCTACGCCAGCTTGGTCGCCATCCTTATCGCTGGACCTCTTGGAATTATTCACTCACGCCGGGGACTTCTCGGCAGTATTACCATGGCCATCGGCCTCTTTTTCCTCATGATCCTGAGCAGCAGCTTGTTCCTCGCCTTAGGCAAAGGGGGACGAATCAATCCCGATCTCGCAGCCTGGCTGCCCGTAGCAATCTTTGGCGGAATCGGAATTTTCATGATATGGATGCGCACCACCAACCGAGAAGCCCCCAATATCCTGAGCTAAGCCTGCCATGAACCAAGACTGGGAAATCCACAAACGCTCTGCCGCCTGCACTCTGACACAGCGCCCCTTCGACGAAGGCGAGCTCTTCCAGACCGCTCTTTACCGGGAAGACTCTGGCTTTCGCCGCGAAGACGTTTGTGAGGAAGCCTGGAGCACCTTACCGGAGAAGCCTCAGCCCTTCTCCGTCTGGCGCTCCAAGTACGAGCCCCCCCCGCCGCCACCACCCGAGCCCCTGGCCAAGCAAGATGCCGAAAGCATTCTTCGCCGCCTCATCACCGAAAACACCGAAGGCTCGAAGAATGCCCGCTACATCCTTGCCCTCATGCTGGAACGCAAACGACTCCTGCGGCCCATCCCCAGCGAAGACTCCGACATCCTTGTCTACGAGTATAGCGGAACGGGGGAGACCTTCCTTATTCCCAATCCGCACCTAACGATGGAGCAAATTCCCGAGGTACAGCGTGAAGTCTCCTCCCTCCTTGGTCCAGCCACTTGAAGACTATTGCGCTATGAGCGCCCCCGCTACTCCCACCGGTTTTACCCGCCGCCCCGATCATCCGGTGCTTTTTCTCGCCCCCATGGCCGGGGTGACCAATTCCGTCTTCCGCCGCATCTGCAAGACACGGGGCGCCGACATCCTTACCACCGAATTTGTCTCGGCCGATGGCATCCTGCACCGCAACGAACGAACCGAGCGCTACCTTGCCTTTACCCCAGGCGAGCGCCCTCTTGGGGTGCAATTGTTCGGTAGTGAACCCAGTCAACTAGCCCGAGGGGCCAACGCGGCCGTCGATTGGGTCAATCCCGATTTCATTGATCTCAACTTCGGTTGTCCGGTTAACAAGGTGGTCTGCCGCAATGGTGGGTCCGCCCTCCTCCGTGACGCCACCATGCTAGCCTCGATTGCCAACACGGTGGTCCGCACCGTGTCACCCCTCCCGGTCACCGCTAAAATTCGGACCGGCTGGGACGCCCATTCGGTCAACGCCTGCGACAATGCCCGGCGCCTCGAAGATGCCGGAATCCAACGGCTGACGGTGCACGGCCGAACTCGCGCCCAAGGCTACTCGGGAGAAGCCGACTGGGACGTGATTGCCGAGGTGGCGGAGGCGGTACAGATTCCGGTAGTGGGTAATGGCGATATCACCAATGCGGAGACCGCCTTGCGCCGCTGGGCTCAAGCCCCTGTCTCAGGTCTGATGGTCGGCCGGGCCGCCATGACGATGCCGTGGGTCTTTCAGGAAATCCGCGCCGCCTTCCTCGGTCAAGATGCTCCCCCCGCCCCCTCGCTCGCGGATCGCTGGGACCTCATCGAAGAACACTGCCGCGAGGAGCTTGTCCACTGGCGCCAACCGGAGAAGGGCATGCACTCCATGCGTTCCCGACTGATGGCCTACTCCCGCGGGCTCCCGGCCAGCCGCGAGCTGCGCCGCCGTTTTGGAGCAGTCGAATCGTTGGAAGGACTCTCCTCCATTCGTGTCTGGCATGAAAACGCGGCTCATCCCGAGGAAGAGATGACAACCCCACCGATCACCGCCGACGCCTCCCTCGGCTAAGCCGAGGCGGCAGCCCATCGCTGAAGGACTTGCTTGAGCAACCTAACCAGCGAAGGCGAATCCGGGCAATCCTTGGACGCCTGGCTGGGCCGCGAAAATGTTTCCCGCCTCCGCTTCCGTGGCCGCCTTCATTTCAGCACTCCCCTTCTGTGCCGTGGTGAAGTAGAGCACATCCAGGCTAGGACCACCGAAGCTGGGACAGGTTACGTAGGGAGCCGGGCAGGTTACTTTTTCGACCAGTTCGCCATTCGCCGGATTCCACCGGGCCACCCCAAAACCACCCCAGAGGGCCGTCCAGAGAAATCCCTCCGCATCCACGGTCAGGCCATCGGGACGCCCCACCGCCTGATCGACTTCCAGAGCAACCCGGCGGTTGCAGATATCTCCACTGGCCCGATCGTAATCAAAGGCGAAGACACAACCGGCTCGGGTATCCGTCCAGTAGAAAGTCTTCTCATCGGGCGACCAACCTAGGCCATTGGAATTACCGGCTAGGCCAATGATTTTGCTAAAACTCAGATCGGGCTCGATGCGCCACAGATTGGCCGTCTTGGCGGTGCGCTCATAAGCCATGGATCCGAGAAAGAGCCGGCCAGCTGGATCGGGCTTGCCATCATTAAAGCGATTACCTGAGAGATTTTTTTCCGGGTCGCAGAGGGGGGTCAATATCCCCGTGTCAAAGTTCATCCGGGCGATCCCCTCCAAAGTACCGAGGACAAGATCTCCTCGGGTGGTGGGCTGAACCAGAGTGACTTGGGATGGAGCCAAACGCATTTCATCACGGCCGGTAACCGGGTCAAATCGGTGCACCTCGCACCGCAAGATATCAACCCAGTAGAGCCTCTCCTCCTGAGCGAACCAACAGGCCCCCTCACCGAGAACAGCTCTAGATGCCAAAACAGATTTTGCCGGAGTCTCTTTCATGGGATTACTGATAAATTCTGGCGCCGCCTTGGTAAAGCTTCGCCGCCAACTACCATTTCGTGGACTCGACCTCGGGTTTGCCCTGCGGTCGACCGCAGCTTAAGTTACGGGAGTGAAAAAAAGCATATCACCTAACATCGGTGTCACCGAACTAGCCAAGCTGTGGGAGACGAACCCTGAGATCATGGTTATCGATGTTCGTACGGCCGGGGAATTTGAATCGGTCCACGCCCGCGGGGTCAAATTGCAACCGCTGCAAACCTTGGATGGGGAGAGATTGGCCGAGGCACTGAAGTCAAAAGACGAGGCTGTCTATATTTTTTGCCAATCTGGAGGACGGGCGACCCAAGCAGCCCAGCAACTGCACTCGGCCGGTCTCACCCAGGCGATCGTGGTCGAGGGTGGCACCGAGGCATGGATTGCGGCAGACCTTCCGGTCGAACGCGGCCCGCGAAAGGTCATGCCCCTTGACCGGCAGATGCGAACCACCGCCGGTGGCTTGATTTTTTTGGGAGCTCTTCTCGCCCTCACGGTCAACCCCGGATTTGTCATCATTCCTCTCTTCATGGGAGCAGGGCTCGTTTTCTCCGGCCTGAGCGGCATCTGTGGCATGACCAAATTCCTCGCGCGGATGCCGTGGAACCAAGCCTCGAAATAACCAAGAACGGACCACTGGACCACTATTCCACCCCAAGGGTGTGCCGTCCGTCCATGGCCTTCTCGAGCGCATGCCAAGCCAGCAAGGCACAAGTGATCCGCGCCGGAAATTGTCGGACTCCGGAGAGGGCCGCTAAATCCCCCAGATCCTCAAGGTTTTCTTCTTTTACCCCCATGAGCATGTTTCGGACTTTTTCCGAAAGAGCGAGAACCTCCCCCACGAGACGTCCCTTAACCTTGATCGTCATCAGTGAAGCCGAAGCCCGGGAAATGGCACAACCCTGACTCTGAAAGGCCGCCTCGATCAGCCGGTCCCCT
>CAXMPH010000055.1:0-261 GCA_964195055.1 uncultured Chthoniobacterales bacterium
CGAATGCACACCTGAGCTCAAGCACGACAAGCCCGGCATCTTCTCCATGGCCAACGCCGGCCCCGGCACCAATGGCAGCCAGTTCTTTATCACCCATGTCCCCACCCCTCATCTCGACGGCAAGCACACGGTCTATGGCAGCGTCACCACCGGCCAAGACGTGGTCAATGCCATCGCTGGGGGCGACAAGATCACATCGATCGAGATCCTCGATCCGACCGACGAACTTTTCACCGCCGAGTCCAAGCGTCTCGCGGAATG
>CAXMPH010000055.1:271-7548 GCA_964195055.1 uncultured Chthoniobacterales bacterium
CCTCTCGACTTGTTTTCTTGGAAGCGGCGGTCCCATGACCGCCGCTTTCTTTGTTAAAGCACTGGGCCCAGCCCTCAACCCCAGGCTCAGCTGTTATGGGAAGACAGCAAAACTTCTCGCCAGCCAAGGGGACAGTGAATTGCCGTCGAACATAACCATCGGCTGGCGCAGGAGACTGCGTCCCGTTAACGAGAAACACCGACGCTATGCCCCATGGTGGCGGGTCGACGAGACCGTCCTTGGTTTTGCCGCACCTAAGCCCATTCCGATGCCGCCCAACCACCAGCTAACGCCCCAATTTTTCCGGATCAAGGCCGCGCCGCCTCAACCAACCCTCCAAGTCCCGCCCCAGCCCTGAGGCCTCTCAAAACACCCGCGGCTCGCCTTCTCGGAGAAAACAAACCTTCTCCAGTAGGCCCTGAGCCCTGGCGCATTCGATCAATCGGGAAGGTGGCTCCCAGATAGGCTCGTAGCTCAAGGGAAAGGTGCCGTAGTGCATCGGCACAAAGGTATCCGCCCCGAGTTCGACGAAGGCCTGAAGAGCATCCTCCGGGTTCATGTGCACCTCCCGTTTGCTCGGCGCGTCGTAGGCACCGATGGGAAGGATGGCAATCTCTACCGGAAGCCTCTTGCCGATCTCGGCGAATCCAGGGAAGTAGGCACTGTCCCCACAATGGAAGATAGTCCGCCCCTCCACCTCGAGATGGAACCCGCCAAAGCCTCGGTAAGAGTCAGCCAGTATCCGGGCCCCCCAATGGTGGGCTGGTGTCATGGTTACCTTGACTGGCCCCAGTTGCATCGAGTCCCACACATCCAGCTCATGAACCCGATCAAAACCCAGCCCCTGGACTAATTTTCCGACATGTTTCGGCACCACCACGGGTTGCTCTGCCGCCACCTTGCGCAGGGTCCTCCGGTCCAGATGATCAAAATGAGCGTGGGTGATAAAGACCGCATCGATGGAGGGAAGGGCATGAAGTTCAACTCCCGGTTCCCTCAGGCGCTTGATCACCTTGAGCCAGCGCGCCCAATTGGGATCAATGAGCAGGTTGATCCCCGGGGCCTGCAAGAGAAACGAGGCATGTCCGATCCAGGTCAGTGATATCTCACCCGACTTCAGTTCGGGAAAACTGGGGGTGAGTCGTTCCCCCGTTCTGGGTTCAAACAAGCTGGGCCAGATCACCTCAGCGAGAAAGTTGCGCTTGTGCCATCCTTGACCGGGCTTGAGCCCCACGTGGTGGGCCGGCCGGGTACGTCGGCGCAGGCGGGAAGACAGGCCCTTAAGCTTGGTCGGCTCGGACTTGTCGGAATTATCGGAAGGGTTCACTCTGGCGAATACTCTATGCCCCCTCCGGCCAAAACAGAACTCCGGCGCCTGATGCGGGCGCAGCTCGCTAGGATATCGTCCGCCGCGTGGGTGGCTGCCTCGGAAAGCATTCGAAGCACTATCTCATCTCTTCCCCGCTGGCAAGCGGCACGGATTATCGCTGGCTACGCTGCCCTCCCCTCGGAGCCGAATCTACAGCCTTTCCGCTGGAAAGGTCCCCAACGCTGGCTCCTCCCTCGGGTGGAGGGAGACTCTCTTGTTTTTCATGCGGTGGAGAATGCGACCGAGCTTCAGCCAGGCTCCTTTGGGGTGGCGGAACCTCATTCCCAGCATTGCCCCTTGGCCGATCCCTCCTCGGCCGACCTTATCTTTGTCCCCGGTCTTGCCTTCACCACCCAAGGTCACCGCTTGGGGCGTGGGGGTGGTTACTACGATCGCCTCCTCAGCACCCTTTCTCCCTCCGTTTTTCGGGTCGGCATCTGTTTAGACCAGCAGTTGGTCAAGGAACTGCCTTGCCTGCCCCACGACGAAAAAGTCGACCTCGTTCTTAGTTCGCCAGCTTGACCCCGAGAGAAAGGAGCCAGGCGAAAGCGACGCAATAGGGAATGACCCCAAGGGTAATCGCCAGAAAAATTTTCCGCGGTCTCTCCCCCACCGCCATAGCCAGAACCGCAGTGGCTTGCGGACCGATGGTGACCGGCGCCAGCAATGCCAAACCAATGAGACCGAAGCGCTCCCAGGTCCGCCAGACCCACTGGGAGGGATCTCTCTTAACCGGGATTTTTAGTTTCCGAACCAGCCAGTCGCGCCATGGCGCTCCCGCCAAGAGTACCACCGTCCCGCCAACCGTGTATCCCAACCAAGCGAAAACCGCGGCCAACCAGATGGAAGCCCCCGCGGCCACCCCCCCAGGAACAGCGGCAACGAAGTAGACAAAGCCGAGGCCAAAAGCCGTAGTGATTCCGCTGATACTCATAGGAGAGAACCCTAAGCCCCGAGGGCGATTTTTCCCACCTCCCTCTGCCCCCTTGGCGTCTTTCATTGAAAGCGTATTCTCGCTCTTTCCTCGACAGTTACGACTTCCTTGCTTGGATCCTCAAGCTAGCCTGACTCACTGATGGACCTGAAAGACGCCGCCACCGACATTGCGTGCCGCCTGCAAACGGCCGGCCACACTGCCTATTTTGCGGGCGGCTGTGTTCGCGACAAATTGCTGGGATACCCACCCGACGACTACGACATCGCCACTTCAGCAACCCCCTTGCAAGTGCAGGAAATCTTTCCCCGCACTCAGGCGGTGGGAGCCCACTTTGGCGTTATCCTTGTGATCGAACACGGACGAGCCTTCGAGGTGGCGACCTTCCGCTCGGACCACCAGTACCTCGACGGTCGACGACCTGAGCGAGTCACTTTTTCCACCCCGGAAGAGGACGCAAGGCGGCGCGACTTCACCATCAATGGGATGTTCCATGATCCGGTAGCCGATCAGCTCATCGATTTCGTAGGCGGCCAGGCTGACCTAGAAAAAAAGATCATCCGCGCCATTGGCGACCCGGTCGCTCGTTTTGGGGAAGACAAGTTGCGGCTCTTGCGGGCCATCCGCTTCGCCGCTCGCTTCGCCTACGAGATTGACCCTCCCACTTGGGCAGCTCTCTCCGCTCATGCCTCCGACATCCCTGCGGTTAGTGCCGAGCGCCTTCGCGAGGAACTGGTCAAAATTCTTGTTCACCCCAACCGAGTTCGAGGATTCGATCTTCTTGACCATAGTGGACTCCTCCGCGTTGTTCTTCCCGAAATCGAGAAACTCAAAGGTTGCGAACAACCTCCACAGTTCCACCCGGAGGGGGATGTCTTTGTCCACACCCGAGCCATGCTCGATCTCCTCCCCGCCGAAGTGCCACCCACTTTGGCACTGGCGGTACTTTTTCATGACATCGGCAAGCCCCCCACCTTTCGCTACCACCCCGAGGAGGACCGCATCCGCTTCAGCGGGCACGACCGCGTCGGGGCGGCCATGACCGAACAGTTGATGGAGCGCTTTCGCTTTTCCCGGGCCGAAACGGACCGGGTGACCGAATCCGTGCGGCAGCACATGGTCTTTAAGGATGTCCAGAAGATGCGCACCGCAAAATTGAAGCGCTTCATGGCCCGCCCCGGTTTTGAGGAAGAACTCGAGCTTCATCGGGTGGACTGCGCCAGCAGCCATGGACTCCTTGATAATTACCGGTTTCTTCTGAGCAAGGCCGAGCAATTTGCCAACGAGCCGCTCATCCCTCCTCCGCTGGTAACCGGTCGTGACCTCCTTGCCCTTGGTTGGCAACCTGGCCCCCATTTTGGCCCCGTCCTCGAGGCGGTCCAAACCGCCCAACTCGAAGGCACTCTGACCGAGTCAGCCGAAGCTCTTGACTGGGTCAAAAATAACTTTCCCCAGCCCTAAGTCGGCTAGAAAATTGTAGACCAAGCTTGCCCCGAGCAACCCCAGCACCAAATCATCACCTCGTGGAAGACCTCTCCCAAGCCACCGCCCTTCTCGAACAATCCCTTCGGGTTCGTCGCGACCTCCTCGGCCTTGACCGCGCCACCGTAACGAAAGCTACCCTGGCAAAGCTTCGTCAGGCGCGGTCACAGAAGTCCTCCAAGGCCAACCATCACGGGCAGACCTTCTTCGGCAGGGGCAACCTTGGGGCCGATTTGATGTTCGTCAGCCACTCCGCCGCCGGGGACAAAGACGATCTTAGCCAACCCTTCGAGGGTCCGGCAGGGCAACTCCTCGGCAAAATCATCGGTGCCATGGGAATATCCTGCGACGACATCTACCTCGCAACCGTCCTCACGGGCCATCTCGGCTCAACCTCCAAGCCCCTGCAAAAGCAGGCCGGCGAGGTCCGCTTGAGCGAACAAATTACCAAGGTCCAGCCCCGGGTTCTTGTCGCCTTGGGCCAAGACGCTCTCGCTGGAATTTTTCACCCCGATCACCCACCGGATTCAGAGCGCGGTCCTTGGCTGAATTTCCAAGGTATCCCGCTCCTTCCCACCGATCACCCTTCTTCCCTATTGCACCTCGACTCCAAGACCGAGAAACGCAGGGTTTGGGAAGGAATGCTGCTCGTCATGGAAAAACTTGAGATGGCGGTTTCAGAAAAACAGCGCGGCTTTTTCCGCTCCTCTCCCTAAGTCCTTTATGCTCTCGGCTTACGGTTATGCCCTGGGAGCGGGATGCTCTCGCCTCGCTCTCGCCCCCTTCATCCGCCACCGAGTTCTCGGGGCAGAGCACGTGCCGGCGGTCGGTTCGGCCATTCTAGCGCCTAACCACATCAGCCACTTCGATCCCCCACTGATCGGAGTCAGCACCAGCCGCCAAGTCGACTGGATGGCCATGCGAGAACTTTTCACCAACCCTATCCTCGGCGGCGCCCTACACTGGATCGGCTCCTTTCCCGTAGGACGAGGCAGCCTTGACCGCGCCGCCGTAAGAATCGCCATCGAACGACTCAAAAGCGGGCGCCTGGTGGGGCTCTTCCCCGAGGGAGGCCTTCGCACCGGGCCCGAGTCCGTCCTTGAGGGCGCTCCTCTGCGGCCAGGAGTGGCCGCCCTCTCCCAAATCGGCCAAGCTCCGGTGATCCCCTGCGCCATCATCGGCACCGATGCCCTTTACGATCCGTGGCGCTGGATGCCGCTGCGCCGCACCCGCGCTTGGACTGTTTTTGGGCCCCCCTTAAATCCTCCGCCACCACACGGGGACAAGGCAACCGCCCGAAAGGAGTTCGAAAGCAAACTCGGCCAAGTCATCCGCGAACTTTACACTCGGACTGTCCGCGAGGAAGGGATTCCCCGTGATTGCCTGCCCCAAACCCCGCAACACCGTAAGGGAAAAAACTAGCCGATGATCTCCTTACGCCGCCATTGGGCCGGGGTCACCGATGCCTCGACCTGCGCCTTACTCAACCTCGCCCAGTGGCGCCACCGCCACGAGGCGGTAACTCGGGAAGACCTTGAGTCCTACCTCACCGAGTGCCAGTCATGGACCCGCCCCCAATATTACGCGGCGGCCGAGCTCATCCCCCTTAAGGAGTCGCCCGAGCAGGTCATCTGGCCCACCCCTTATCCCAGTCAGTTTCCCGATAATGACCGCGCCTCCGCCCTCCTCTTCCAAGGTCCCCGTGGATGGAAGGCACCGACGGTACTCATTCTCCACGCCTTGATGTCGGTCAATGATCTTGGTTACCGCCGCCTTGCCGGACGCTTTAACGAACTAGGTTGGAACGCCGCCTTTCTCCATCTCCCCTTCCACTACGCCCGCCGTCCTCGCGGTTATCTCAACGGAGAGTTGGCCGTAACCGCTAATCTGATTCGCAATGGCGAGGGACTACGCCAAGGCGTCAGCGAAGTCCGCCAGCTCATGGCCTGGATTCGTGCCCGAGGCTGTGAGGAATTTGGCATTTTCGGCACTAGCTATGGGGCATGGACTGGGGCGCTCGTCGCCTCAATCGAAGCAGATTTCTCCTTCATCGCTTTGCTTCAACCCATCGCGGACACCGAACATGCCATTTGGGAAAGTCCGGCCGGAGCGACCATCCGACGACTCCTCCAGCGCAATGGGATCGGCCCCGAGATGACGCGCCGCCACGCTCACCTCAGTTCCCCTCTCCACGGCAAGGCTTTGACCGACAAGGATCGGATCATCCTCGCCATAGGGGCTTGGGATCGCATCGCCCCACCCGACCGCATCGAGGCCTTAGCCCAGGCGTGGAATGGAGCCCGCGTCATCACCAGCCCCCAGGGTCATTTTGGCTATGTCGCGGCCCGAGATATGTTCGCCGCGATCCGTCAAATGATCGCCTAAGCAGTCACCCATAATTATATATTTACCTGATGATTGCCTTAGTCACCACCGGCCCCGCTTCGGCGCCAATCGACGAGGTGCGCCAGATCAGCAACTTTTCCACAGGAGAGGTCGGCGCTCTCTTGGCCGAGGCACTCCTCTTGCAGGGTTTTCAGGTCCTTCTCTTCCGCGGGGACAACGCCACCCACCGCGATGTCCCCGTCGGGGCGGCCCTGCGCCAGTTCGCCACCAACCGCGATCTCATGGGAAAGCTGTTAGATATTTCAGCCACCCGCGGGCAAGACGTCCGAGCCGTGTTTCATGCGGCAGCTCTTTCCGACTACGAAGTGACAAGCATCAAGGGGCCGGAGGGAGACTTGAGCGGGAAGAAGAAAATTCCGGGAAACCTCTCGTTCCTCCACTTAACTCTGCAACCCGCGGAAAAAATTCTCCCGCGTCTAGCCAGCTGGTTTCCCCAAGCCTGGATCGTCGGCTGGAAATACCAGATGGAAGGAACTCGCGAGGAGGCCATCAAGATAGCCAGAACCCAGTTGGAGCAGGGCCGGATCCAGGCCAGCGTGGTCAATGGTGGTGCTTATGGCTCGGGATTTGGCCTCCTCGAAGGGAGCAAATCACCACTCCATTTTGAGAATCGTCGTGAAACGGCCTATTTTCTGGCCTCACAAGCACGGCAGTCTGCCAAAGCTGACCATTAGCGACATCCAGCTAGAGTCATCGAAAATAAGTCGGGCTTTCGCGGGTTTTATGCGTAATTTTGCAAAACACAAAAGCATGATTTCAAGCGCTTTGTATTTTTTGCCATTCTGAGACAAAATTGTCTTTTACCCTACCACCGGTTGTGGCCTTATTTTGTCCCCCAACCACATCTTGTGGTAAATAAACCAAGCGGCAAATCCTCCAAATTGACCACTGAGTCCAACTCACTCGAAAAATTCCAAACTCCATGCTAGAGACCACCTCACCTCACCTCCCCTCCAGCCGCCAATCATTGACAGAGCAAACCCCAGCCTCACGCCCCACTGCTAAAGCATCCCGCCCAAAATCCTCACCCCAAGAAAAACCTCAGACTAAGGGCCTTGAATTCAAGCCTTTCTTTCATACCGAGAC
>CAXMPH010000056.1:0-7401 GCA_964195055.1 uncultured Chthoniobacterales bacterium
CCCGTCCTTGGTTGGCGCCTTCGATTTTCACGGCGTCTCGGGTAGCTTAAATTCTTACAGATAAAGCTATCCCCCTCCCCTTGGCCTGTTTCCATTTGCTCCGGCCGACTGAAACCTTAAACATGGTCACCTCATGCTTGAATTGCGCGAAGTAACAGTGGCGGCCAGCGAAGCCGAGGATGCGCCCATCCTTATCTCCTCCATCTCTGCCCGTTTTCCACGGGGCGAGGTTTGCGCCCTTCTCGGTCCGAGCGGCAGCGGAAAAACCACCATGATTCGGGCGATTGCCGGTATTGCCCATTCGACCAGCGGCTCCATCCACTGGGAAAATACCGATCTGGAAGTCGAGGATCTTCCCCCCTCCCACATCGGCTACGTCCCCCAGTTCACTATCAGTGAGGAAAACCTCACGACCGAGGAGAACATCCTTCTCGCCCTCCGTCTCCGGGTCGCCGGCCTCGGCGGCAGTGCTCTGGCCATCCGAGCGATGGAACTCCTCGACCTAACTGGTCTCACCTCGGCTGCGGCAACACTTTCTCAGCATCTTTCCGGTGGGCAGCGCCGCCGTCTTGCTCTGGCCATGGAACTGGCCAGTGAACCAGCGCTTCTCCTCTGCGACGAAGTCACCAGCGGCCTCGACGCCCGCTCGGAACGCGAGATCCTCCAACTTCTGCGCCGGATCGCTCGAGAGGGCAACCGGGTGGTCCTCCTTGTCACCCACGGTCTGGGTCAACTCGACGCCTTTGATCAGGTGGCGGTACTCTCCGCCGGACACTTGGCTTACCTAGGGCCGCCCGAGACGGCCTCCCATTACTTCCGAGCCAAAGCACCCGAGGAAATCTTTGATCTCCTCCCGCTGCGCCAACCCGAGGAATGGCACGCCTCCTGGATCAAACACCGCGCCCACTTTGCCCAAGACGAGGCCCCAGATACCGAAGAGGCTTCCACCTCAAACGAGGAGACCAAGGAGGACCTAACTGCCTCGGGTCCCTGTCTTCCCAGCGCTTGGAGCCAGTTTCTCACCCTTCTGGCCAACCGCTGGAAAATCTTCTTTCGATATAAGAGCGGCATAGCGCTGCAGCTTGGTCTTGTCCTCGGATTCCCTCTCGTTGTTGCCATCTTTGCCCTTGATGGACTGCCAAGCGTGCCCAACCTCGACGCCGAACTCAGCGGCGATGTCGTCCGCCAGCTCCTTGAAGCTCGCACCTTTGCCGAGGGAGCCAGTCGTGCCGGCAGTGCCGTCTCGGGACTCATCCTCCTTCAGGTCATCCTCCTTGGCCTCCTCGGAGCCAATAACAGCGCTCGCGAAATCGCAGGCGAGCGCACCATCTACGAAAAAGAACGATTCGCCGGATTGAGTCCTCTTGCCTATGTCGCCTCCAAAGCTGCCTTCCTCTCCGTTTTGGTTGTACTGCAATCGGCGTGGATGGCTTGGTTCGTCCGTACCGTTTCCCACTTTCCCGGCGACGGTGGTGGCCAGTTTCTCTTTTTCCTCCTCGTCAATGCCGCTCTCACCGCGGTCTGCCTCGGCATCTCTGCTCTTTCCCGCTCGGCCGACCAGGCCTCCCTCGCCTCCATTTATCTGGTCGGCTTCCAACTTCCACTTTCTGGAGCAGTTCTGGCTCTTCCGGCTGGTCTCGATGCCGCTCTCCGTCCCTTCATTGCCGCTTACTGGAGTTGGAGCGGAGCGCTCCAAAGCCTGCGACAAACCCGTTACTACGACGTACTCGAGCTGGTCATTCCCACTACCCTTTCCTCCTTCAGCCTCTGCACCTGGGTGCTTATTCTCCATATTCTGTTCGGCATTTTTCTGGCATGGGTGGGTTGCCTTCGCACCTCTTGGGAACGATAACTTACCCCATGCCCCGCCGCGCTCGCAGCACCCCCCGCCTCAGCTGGCTTCTCGCCGGCCTTGCCACCGTGATCATCCTCATTGGCGCCGGAGGAGTTTTCTTCGGAACTTCCGGGGCACCTTACCGCACCAGACCCCAATTTCCGGTCACCGAGTACCTCGAGACCTCAACCGCACTGAGAGGCAACACTTACCGCCTCAGCGGGGCGGTTCTTAATTCCATCGCTTGGTCTCCCTCCGAGGGACGACTTATCTCCGTCCAGCCAACCGACTCTGATTCCCCCATTCCTTTGGTCGTACCTGCCGACTTGAATGAAACTAATGTCCAAAAAGGCCAGCGCTTCCACTTTCTTGTCGAGGTCCGCGAAAATGGCATCCTCTACGCTACCGACCTGACCAAATCATGAAGACCAAAGTTCTCACCGCCGTTCTTATCACCTTGGGTACAACTATCTCGGCTCAGGACCGGGGAATGGGTGATTCCGCCGCCAGCACCGGAGGGGCCCGCCCTCCTCAGATGAACGAGGGGTTCATCGGTCGGGATATTCCCGCCTTCGATCCCAGCAGTGAGGTTGCGGCCTTCGACGGAAAGATCTGGAATGTCAACGACAACCGCCTCGCTCGGGCTCGGTTTGAGAAATACCTCAACGCCCCCGCCGCCACCAGTGCCGCCGACCTCTCCTACCGAAAAACAATCGATCAGATTCTCGAGCTGCTTGCCCCAGGCAAGGCCAGCGAGAAGAATATCAACAAGGCTTTTTCCCTCCTAGCGGAGGCTTCTAGGTACAAAGATGACGCTAACCTTTGCCGCACCATGTCCGACGCCATTTATGCTGCCCGGACCAGCATGCAGACCATCCGACGCATCAAGCGTGAAAATATCACTCTGGAGAAGCGCCGATCTACCGCGGAGTGGAACAACCAAATGGCAGCGAAAAGTTCCTCCCTCAGGTTACCCTCAGGAAGCAGAGACGCTGCCCTCATTGCAGCTCAGCAAGAAAACCTCAAATTCGAGAGAGAGGCCCGTCTAGCCACGACCCAGCGCGTCCTCTCCGACATCGGCCAGACGATTGAAAACAACAAGCTCCGCATCGCCCTCAACGAGCTCAATACCCGAGGCCACCTCCAAGCCCTGATCATGCAATACTTCGCCACCCGGCGCTTTGAGCATGTCATCATGGCCAACCGATTTTATCGGGCGATCTACCGGGACGGCGACAACTCCATCGATGTTTACAAGCGCATGGTCCAATCACTCCCAGTTAACCGAGACGCCGGACAGGCCAGCATTTCCGCCCAGTTCGACCCAAAAATCGCTGCCTCGGGAGGATCGGGTAATAGGAACGCCTCCGTAGGAGCACGCGCCGGTGATGGGGGTGCCTCGGCCGGCCTCTCCAATAACACGGGATCGGGTGGGGGCAATGGGGGCTCCTTCGCGGCCAGCGGGATGAAGCTCGGGCTCCAGAACTTCAGTGTAGAAAGCCTAACTGGCGGTGCCGCCGTGGCGGCCCAGACCATCAGCAAACTGGTAAGCTCTCTCAGTCAGATCGACAGTCTAGCCAACGAGGCCATCCGTGACGTCAATGAAGGAATCGAAGCCTACAAGTTTCTCCTCGAACAAGGTGAGCTCAATAGCGCAACCGAGCGACTGGCCGAAACTTTCACTCTCGGAGAATTCATGCCCAGTGTGCGGCTTCTTCCTCGGGCAGACAAGCGGCGCACCCTCAAATTTACGCAATTGCGCAACGAGCTTCTGGCCGCTCTCGAAGTCAACGACCTTACCCAAGCAGAGGCCCTGACCAATGATATGAGCGAAATGGCGAGTGACTTCAACGTCAGCAAAGCCCTCGCCAAAATCGAGACAGCCAAAACCATCAGTGCGATGCATCTTGCCAAGGCAAAAAACGCCGCGGTCTCGGGAGACAGGGTAACCATGGAAACAGAGCTGCGCTCCGCCGCGGAAATTTGGCCCCGCAATCCAGCCTTAGCCGAGATCTCCGGCCAGATTTTCAAGCAGACGGATGTGCAGCAGCAAGCCCTTCTCGAACTCGATCGCCTGACGGAGCAGGGTGATCACCGGGCCATTTTTCACGAGAGCGCCAGATACATCGCGGCGACAGCCCTCTATCCCGACCGGCAGGAAAAGTTAGCCACTGTCCTCGAGGAGATGGCAGAGATCGAGGGAGCCTTGCGCCAAGCCCGCCTGATCCAGCAACGTGGAGATGCCGCCGGGGCCTGGGAGAGCATTGAGGTGGCCTCGGTCAAATATCCTGAAGACAACGAGATCAATCGGCTTCGAGCCGATCTTGCCAGCGGCGGAGCCGCCACCTTCGTCCAAGCTCTGAACAAGGGGGACGAGCATGAATCTCGGGGAGAATACGGTGCCGCCCTCGCCTGGTATCTCGACGCTCACCAGCAGTACCCTCCCAGCAAATTCGCCCAAGAAGAGATCGAAGCTCTGGCCGCCCGAATCCTTCCGGGCGCAGCTCCCTCCCTCCCCTGACCACTGGCCTGAAGAGATAAAACGGCGGGCTTCCTCATTCCTTTTTACCCCTGACCCTTCCACCTTCCTTGCCCTTTCTCCGCATCCTTTGGCCCTGGTTGGCCGCCGTTCTCAGCGGTCTCCTTCTCACCCTTAGTTTCGCTCCCTTCAACCAGGCTTGGATCGCTTGGATTGCCTTGGCGCCTCTCTTCGCCGCCCTCTGGTTCGGTCCCAACCACCCACGCCACCCTCTCCTCCGTAAAGCGGAATTGGGCTACCTCACCGGTCTGGTTTATTTTCTGGGATCACTCCACTGGCTCTCGGTTCTTACCCTTCCGGGATGGTTCGTCCTCTGCCTCTACCTCGCCATCTACCCCGCTCTTTGGGCCGCTCTTGTTTTTGTCATCGCCACCCCGCGTGAATCCTCGGAAGGAACACCTTCGGTCTGGCTTAGCTCTTGGCGCAACCTTCTCACCGCCGCGATCGCCGCCTCCGCTTGGGTTGCCCTCGAATTCCTCCGAGGCCATATTTTTACGGGATTCGCCTGGAATGCACTCGGCATCAGCCAAGCTGAGAATATTCCTCTGATCCAACTCAGTTCGCTCACGGGAGTTGGAGGCCTCTCCTTCCTCGCCGTCCTTACGGCCGCCATCGCGGTGGCCACGGTTCGGCGCCTCATGCTTGAAGCCGGGGGTGGCAAAGTTCGGGCCCACTTTGATTTCACCATGACGATTGCTCTCGTCGTGGCCGCTTTTGGCTACGGCCTCCGCCAGCTGGGAGATCCGGGACCAGTCACCCCTCTCCGCATCGCGGCCGTCCAGCCCTCCATCCCCCAAAACGAAAAATGGAATCCCGCCTTCGAAGCAAGCATCTATGACATCTTGGAGCGGCAGACTTCCCTCGCCGCTGCCGCCAACCCCGACCTCCTCATTTGGCCCGAAGCGGCCACCCCACGTGGCTTTTTCGAGGATCCAGTGGCGAGCAAGTTCGTCACTAGGTGGCTGGCCGCGGGTGATCACTCACTTCTCTTCGGCACCCTCATCCTCAGCCATGAGGCAGACTACAACGCCGCCGTCATGCTCACCGGAGCGGAAAACCCTCCCCAAGTCTACCGCAAGACCCATCTGGTCATGTTCGGGGAGTACATCCCCTTCCGCCAAAGCTTTCCTCTCTTTTCCATTATCGTAGGAGATCTTGTTCCCAATGACTTTGATTCCGGGCCGGGTCCCGTCATCTTCCAGCTCCCCCATCCAGCCCTGGCTATCGCACCCCTGATTTGCTTTGAGGACACCCTCGGATATCTCGCCCGCGAGGCCGCCAGCGGCGGGGCACAACTTTTTGTCACCCTAAGCAACACCGGCTGGTTTGAACGTAGTGCCGCCGGATCTCAGCACTTAGCCCACGCCGTCTTCCGCTGCGCCGAAACCCGACGACCCATGGTTCGCTCAGCCAACAATGGGATCACCTGTGTCATCGACCACCTCGGTCGGGTCCGCCAGACCTTAGAGGACCCATCGGGAGACACCTTCGGCGAAGGCTTCCTCCTCGCCCAAATCGAAGTGCCAGACAACCCACCAACCACCTTTTACATGCGGTACGGCGATGTCTTCTCCAGACTCTGCCTCGCCACCACCTTTGTCGCACTCGGTGGGACCTGCCTCCGGCGCCGCCGACCCTCACTTGAGCAAGCCTGAAAAAAAAAGAGGTCGGCCTAATATTTTCACGTTTTTCTTTTACCCTTTCACGGTTTGAGTCCACCATCTTTCGCATGAAAATCCGCGTTACCGTTCTGCCTAAGCCGTCTGTTCTCGATCCGCAGGGCGTGGCCACCGCTGAGGCGATGAAGCACCTCGGATGGACAAATCTTGGGCGGGTCCGCATCGGAAAGGTTATCGAGATCGAGGCCCCGGAAGGACCACCAGATCAGAAAAAATTGGATGAAATCTGTGGTGATCTTCTTTCCAATCCGGTGGTTGAAGAATACAGCATCGACATCACCGAGTGATGAAATTCGCCGTTTTGCGCTTCCCTGGTTCGAATTGCGATCAGGACTGCCTCCGCACCCTCCGTGATTCTTTCTCGGCCACCGCCGAGGCGGTGTGGCACAAGGAGACTTCCTTAGCTGGCTACGATGTCATCGTGGTGCCTGGGGGGTTTTCCTATGGCGACTATCTCCGCTGCGGCGCCATCGCCCGCTACTCTCCCGTGATGACCGCCGTCATCGCCGCCGCTGGCCAGGGTGTTCCAGTAATCGGAATCTGCAATGGCTTCCAAATCCTTTGCGAAGCCGGGCTCCTCCCCGGGGCCCTTGTACGCAATCAAGGGCTGCACTTCATCTGCAAGCAGGTGCATCTTCGCTTGGAAAATAGAGATTCCCCCTTCACTTGTTGTGGAACCACCGGACAAATTCTGCGTCTCCCCATCGCCCACGGCGAGGGTTGCTACTTCGCTGATCCAGAGACTTTGGAGCAACTAGAAGACAGCAACCGTATCGCCTTTCGCTACTGCGACCCATCGGGAAAAATCAATCCCGCCGCCAATCCTAACGGCTCCCTCCACCACATCGCCGGCATCCTCAACCAAGAGGGTAATGTCCTCGGCCTCATGCCTCATCCCGAACGAGCCTGCGAGGCCCGTCTCGGAGGAGCCGAGGGACGTCTCATCTTCGACAGCATTCTCACCGCCCTCTCCGCCACCCCATGAAGGATCCCGACATCACCCCCGAGGTCATCGATAAGCACGGAATCACCGCAGATGAATATGCTCGGATCTGCCAGATTCTGGGTCGCCATCCCAATTTTACCGAGCTGGGTATCTTCTCCGTCATGTGGAGCGAGCACTGCTCCTACAAAAACTCGCGCCCCGAGCTAAAAAAGTTCCCCACCAGCGGCCCACGCATCCTCGTCAAAGCAGGTGAGGAGAACGCTGGGGTACTCGACATCGGCCAAGGCTGGGCCGTCGCCTTCAAAATTGAGAGCCACAACCACCCCAGCGCCATCGAACCCTTCCAAGGAGCCGCTACCGGGGTGGGCGGTATTATCCGGGATATTTTCACCATGGGAGCACG